>CAYYBV010000152.1:3040-4998 GCA_964469675.1 uncultured Verrucomicrobiota bacterium | reverse complement strand
CCAAACTGGCCTTGGCTATTATTGCCCCATACCCAGATCGTCCCGTCATTCTTCAACGCAAACGCATGGTAACGGGCCGACACCAAAGATGTCAGGCCGGAAAGCCCGACAACCTGTACCGGTCGGCTTCGATTAACTACCGTTGTTCCATCACCGAGTAAACCATCATTGTTAGCCCCCCAGGCCCAGACGGTACCGTTTGCGCAGATTTTAAATGCACGCGAACCGCCACCGGCCGCAATCCCGATCGCCGACCCGGAAACACCGGTTAACGGCACACAAAACAATGCGCCAACAAACATGCCGATCAGGTATTTTTTCATAATATTATTTTCTTCATAGCGCCCGTTCCGGTTAACATAGAATGAAATCCCGCTTTGGTTTTGATTGATCATTCCCGCAAGATACTTACAATCAAAAAAAGTCACCCTCTACCAGTAAATTTTTGGTGACCAATGTATGCAAGCTGTCGAGACTGGCAACTAATGTCACGGAATCAGCGGGACGGTATTCATCACCGCATAGCCATAGCGCGAACGCCAGACGGTCCAAACGCCGTTTATTTGCCATACGAGCGGCTCACAACGTGAGTCGCACCGGGAGATCCACGTTAAACTACCCAATTTTTTAAAATTTTATAGCCCAAACCACCCGCATGCAAGCAATTATTTTTCAGTTCTGAGCGGAGCAACCAAAAAACATCCTCTCGCAAAGGCGCAAAGAACGCCAAGATTAAGAGGCCTTGCATCACTTGGCGACCTGGCGCGAAAAATTCTTTTTTGCAGCGGTTCTGAATGTTAAAGCCACTAGCACCCCATGCTTGCCCGGATTTATTCTTGCATCCGCAATCTGTCGCCATAGACTTCCCGGCATGCAGATAATACCCGAACAGTGGACAACGCTGATGGCCGCCGGCATATTTGTCGCCACATATGCTGGCATTGCCGTGGGATGCGTGCCGCGTCTGGCCCTGGACCGGACCGGCATCGCCCTGCTGGGCGCCATTGCCATGGTCGCCACGGGCGCATTGAGCATGCCCCAGGCCTTGCACGCGCTGGACGCCCCCACCCTGCTCCTGCTCTACGCCCTGATGGTGGTCTCGGCCCAATTCCGCGTCGGTGGTTTTTATACCTGGACGGTGCTACAGCTCCGCCGCTTTATGCCGCGTGAAAAATTGTTTCTACTGCTCGTCATGGCCGTCACGGCCCTGATGTCGGCCTTCCTGGTAAATGACGTAATCTGCCTGGCTTTTACCCCGGTATTGGCCGTCGCCCTGCTCCAGGCCGGGATGAACCCCGCACCGTTTTTAATCGGGATGGCCATGGCCAGCAATATCGGATCAGCCGCCACAATCATCGGCAATCCCCAAAATATGCTGATCGGCCAAATGGGCCGCCTGGCGTTCGGCCCATTCCTGGCCTGGTGCGCCGTGCCTTCGCTGATTTCGCTGGTTTTGGCCTACGGGATTATTGCCTGGCTGTACCGCGGCCGGTTTAAAGGAAAAACTCCGGCCCATACCGTTACGGATTGCTGGCCGCAATTCAACCGGCGCCAAAGCATCAAGGGGCTGCTGGCCACGGGCGCCTTGGTCATGTTGTTCTTTACGCATATCCCGCGCGAGTTGACAGCCCTTTCCATCGCCGGGCTCCTGCTCTGCAGCCGCCAAATGCGCACACGCGACATGCTCGCGCAGGTAGACTGGCATTTGCTGACACTTTTTTGCGGGCTTTTCATCGTCGTCGGGGGCTTCATGCTGACCGGCTGGCCGGCGGCGCTGGTCACCAGCTTAAAAAACCATGGAATTGACACGCACAACCTGTACATGCTTACAGGCCTCTCGGCGGGGTTAAGCAACCTGGTCAGCAATGTGCCGGCCACGATGTTGATCATCCAGTTCCTGGACCCGACCCGCACAGCGGAATGGTATGTGCTGGCCCTGGCAAGCACCTACGCGGGCA
>CAYYBV010000152.1:1872-3030 GCA_964469675.1 uncultured Verrucomicrobiota bacterium | reverse complement strand
GCAGCATCGCCAACCTGATCACGATCGAACAGGCGCGGCATTACGGGATCACAATCGGCTTCAAGGAGCACGCCCGCGTCGGCATCCCGGTGACAATCGCATCCCTGCTGGTCATGCTGGTCTGGATCTGGCTGCGGACTATTTAACGCTGGTCGTTCGCCTTACAACCAAGCGCACCGATTCAGGCCGACGCCGTTGCGTTGGATCTAAATACATTCTAATCGCACACCGCACCACCGACGCCTCTCCCATTCAACTGCATTTGGAGTTATCCCGCAAAGCTGTGCAAAAATAATGAAAAATGCGATTGACAAAACAACCCGCACACGCTCAAATCGGCCGCCAACAAATAAACATTTACGCTTTCACGGGACAACGAGGTGACGGGCATGACTAAAAACAAAGCACTGCTGGCCTGGGTTCAGGAAATTACGGCGCTTTGCACGCCAGACAAGGTGCATTGGTGTGACGGCTCGCAGGCGGAATATAATCGCCTGTGCGCAGAGATGGTCAAGGCGGGCACATTCGTCAAGCTCGATGAGCAGAAACGGCCGAACAGTTATTTGTGCCGTTCCAACCCCGCCGACGTGGCGCGCACGGAAGACCGCACCTTCATCTGCTGTCGCCGGGAGGCGGATGCCGGCCCAACCAACAACTGGCGCGCGCCGGACGAAATGAAAGCCACGCTTACCAACCTGCTGCGGGGGTGCATGCAAGGGCGGACAATGTACGTGATCGCCTTCAGCATGGGACCGCTGGGCTCGGCCATCGCCCATATCGGCATCGAAATCACGGACTCCCCTTACGTTGCCGCCAACATGCGCATTATGACCCGCATGGGGCAAGCTGTGCTTAAAGTGCTGGGCAACGGAAAATTCGTGCGTTGCCTGCACTCGGTGGGCGCGCCCCTGAAAGGCGGCGCGCAAGATGTGCCCTGGCCCTGCAATGCCGACAACAAATACATCGTGCACTTCCCCGAGGAACGCGCCATCTGGTCATTCGGCAGCGGCTATGGCGGCAACGCGCTGCTTGGTAAAAAATGTTTTGCACTGCGCATCGCCTCCGCCATGGCGCATGACGAAGGCTGGCTGGCCGAACACATGCTCATCCTGGGGTTGACCCCGCCAAAAGGGCCCAAGATTTACATCGCCGCCGCTT
>CAYYBV010000152.1:0-1862 GCA_964469675.1 uncultured Verrucomicrobiota bacterium | reverse complement strand
TGACTCCCTCCCTGCCCGGCTGGAAAATACAATGCGTGGGCGATGATATCGCCTGGATGAAATTCGGCGCCGACGGTCGGCTTTATGCGATCAATCCCGAAGCGGGTTGTTTCGGCGTGGCTCCGGGCACCTCCATGCAATCCAATCCCAACGCGTTGTTGACCCTGACCAAGAACAGCATTTTCACCAATGTGGCCCTGACCCCCGAAGGCGACGTCTGGTGGGAGGATATGACCCCGGATAAACCGGTTCCGGCAAACCTGACGGACTGGCAGGGCGGCGCATGGACACGCGGGTGCGGACGCAAGGCGGCGCATCCCAACGCCCGTTTCACGGCGCCCCTGGCGCAATGCCCCGTAGTGGACCCCGCCTGGGAAGATCCCAAGGGCGTGCCGATTGCCGCCATCCTTTTCGGCGGGCGCCGGCCGACCACGATTCCGCTCGTATGCGAGGCTTTCTCATGGCAACACGGCACATTCCTGGGCGCGATCCAGTCCTCGGAAACCACCGCCGCCGCCGCCGGTGCGGTGGGCGTGGTGCGCCGCGACCCGATGGCCATGCTGCCCTTCTGCGGTTATAACATGGGCGATTACCTGGCCCATTGGCTGAAGATGGGCAGCCGGACGGAGACATCCAAGCTGCCGCGCATTTTCTACGTGAACTGGTTCCGCAAGTCGCCGCAAGGCAAATGGCTCTGGAACGGCTACGGCGAAAACAGTCGCGTCCTGAAATGGGTCTACGAGCGCGCAACCGGCAATGGCCAGGCCATCGAAACGCCGATCGGCCTCATGCCGGGCGTGAACGCGCTGGACACCAAGGGACTTGACATCAACGCCCAGGATTTGGCGGAACTCCTGCGCGTGGACACGGACGGCTGGCTCAGGGAACTGCCCGGCATCCGGGAGCATTTTAAAAAGCTGGGCGAGCGCCTGCCCCAGGCGCTCGTGGACGAATTAAACGCGATGGAACAGCGCCTGCAAAGGGCCTGACAAGCCGTCACCCACCCAGCAGACGCCGGGCATTATCATAGAATAATTTCCGCTGGCGCGCTTCGGGCAGCGCCAGCGCCTTGACGCGCTCAATTTCCTCCGCCTGGTCGGCCCAGGGCGAATCGGTGCCGAACAGGATGCAGTCGGGCGGATGCGCCATGAGCAGACGGCGGGCCACACCGGCGCCACAACTGGAAATGGCAAACGACGTCTCGAGCACGACCGGCTTGCCAATCAGCCAGCGCTCCACTTCCAGCCAGTCTTCCCAGGCGCCCAGGTGCGTGGCGATGAATTGCAGACCGGGGAACCTGGCCACAACCTTGCTGATGCGCTCCGGGTCCGCGCGGCGCTCACGTGCAAAGGCGGCATCGAACCCCGTGTGACAGAGCAGCAGCAGGCCGCAGTCCCGCAGACACGCGTAAATCGGATCCAGGCGTGGCTCGTTAAGATCAAAATCCTGGTAATACGGGTGCAGCTTGACACCTAAAAACCCCTCGGCCCGGATCATGCGGATATGTTCCCGCACCAAGGGATCATCCGGATGAATGGACGGGAACAAAACCAGCCGCGATGAACGCACGGCTTTGGACCAGTCCAGTATTTTCCGGAACTGACCCGGCTTGGTGGCGATGGAGCAGACGACCGAACGCTCAATGCCGGCCCGATCCATGGACGCCAGGAGTGACGCCACTCTACCGTCCAGCATCGCCGGCACACCGCAGCGCCTGGCCAGGAGCGGCACCGCCCGCGCCGCCAGATCGTCCGGAAAGGCATGCACATGGAAATCAATAACAGGCATGGCACACAACAAAATGGTTAGCTTGATTTTACACAAACACCAGCGTTCAAACGATTATTCGCCAAATGACTGAG
>CAYYBV010000151.1:0-5081 GCA_964469675.1 uncultured Verrucomicrobiota bacterium | reverse complement strand
CGATCCCGGTGCGCTGCGCGGCCAGCGCTATCATGGTATCCCCGGTTTGACGTGTTAAACCGATCAGGTCGGCCAGCACATAGGCCATTTTTATGCTGTCAGACGCCAACGCAATGGCTTGGAAGGTCAGGGGGCATCTATCTCCCGATTGCCATCCGGGGACTCAATGACCCGGCCAACGCGGTTCCCATTGGCGGCCTAATATCCACTTCCGCCGTCCCGACAAGCAAGCGCTTTGACATGGTTGGTCCTCCTACCAGTGCATCAACGGTACATCCAGCCATTTTCCGCCTTGCATGGCCGATTGGTGGGCGATCAAGCCCGGAATGGTCATATCCGCCGCCTTGACCGCGTCAATCGGTGGTCGGGTGCCGCCGGCCACGGCCTTCAGGAAATCGCGAATCATGAAATATTCCGAGGTGCCATGTCCGCCTTTTTTGGCCTCTTCCGGCGCGGTGGGGTCAACCACCGAGGTTTTGGTGGTCTTGAATTTATGCTTGTTCATGGCGCCTTCGAAGAAAGTCAGCCCCTCCTCGTTCAGGCGCCCATTTTCCAAGTGTCCCTTTGTGCCAAAAATGGAATACCAGACCATGTGTGGCCGCGATACTACCTGGCTGCGCAGGATCTTGATCACCGCCCCTTTTTGGGTCTTGAACAGGCCGATCTCGAAGTCGAGGAAGCCGAGGTGTTTTTTAAACTGCGGCAGTTTGTTAAATCCGGTGGTCAATCCGCAGGCTTTCACGATGCGATCCTTCATCAGCATCAGCAGCGGGCCCAGGGTATGGGCGCAGTACCAGATTGGCGGGCGCTCGTGCCGCCAATAATACTTTCCGGTTTTGGCGTTGACCAACAGGTTGATGATCTCATGGAGATACTCGCCCTCCGCGTAATAGATTTTGCCGAGCTTGCCCGCTTCAACGAGCTTCTGCCATTGGAGGATATAATGAAAATAGCTGTAATTTTCGGCCATCATGTAGGTTCGCTTGCTTTGCTTGACCGCCTCCACGATCCGCCGGCAGTCTTTTACCGTATAGGCCATTGTCTGCTCGCAAAGCACATGCTTGCCGGCCTCCAAAGCCCGGATGGTCTGGTCGGCGTGCAACCTGATGGGTGTGGCAATGATGACGGCGTCAACGGGCGCTTTCAGAAACGCGCTGTATTTGGCGAAGAGCCGGTTGTCCGCCAGATGGAACGTCTTGCCCAACCCGGCCAGGTGCTGCTCGTCAATGTCGCAGAGTGCCGTGATCTCCGCATGCGGATTTGCCGCAAAAACCCTGAAGAGTGCATTGCCCCGCCTACAGCCCACTAATCCCACGCGCATTTTTTTCATAATACCCCCCCCTGTATTGATTGTTCGGCCTAAATTAAAACTGCCCTACGGATAGCAGGATGCGGCTGCGGTCGCCGGCATTCCTGCTATTGCACAAAACGGTGCGATTGCACCTGTGGTTTACAACGCCGAATGCCGGCGTGAACTTTTCCAAATATTGCGTATGAGCGCATCTTGCCGGACTCAGGTCTGGTTGGGTAGGAAAAAGATTTGCGATTTAGGGTAAACGCTTGCAGGTGGCTTGACCTGACATCGGTGGCATAGGACAGTTTGTGAGCATCCGGTATTGGCCACGCGCTTCCCGGGACGCGGTCTTCAGTGGGCATGGTTTGTTGTATGCGTGGTTGTCACCTGAAGCCTGATTAATGGCGCAGGTCAATAATGTGTGCTAAAATTTGCTGGCAGGCATGTCAATTGGAAAGTCCAATTGTAGTCTAATTGTAAAAACATATTGAGGTTCTTCCAAAATCAAATATATTACCAACGAATGATTGCATGACCGGTTTTTGCGGTTAGCCCTCCGGCCATGACAGTAGGGGCCCGAAGTCGCGGAGTGCATTATTGCTTTGTCATGAAGTTGGCGGTCCGGACCACCGGAAAAAGGTTGTTATATGCAAAAGGAGGGGGCGATGAGATTGCCGGATTACATTACGCAAGACGAGGTAAAAAGGGTTTGCAAGGAATTGAAAATCAGGGACTGGACAAAATTGACGAAGGCCAATGTTCTGCTCAAAGAAGCCAAGTTGCTGTTGGCGCTTATTAATACCGAAAGGATGCCGGTTGACCCGGAACAGTTTCGTGTTGGCCTTGAAGTTGAGTTGGAGCATGGCTCCAGATTCAAGGACGCAAACGTGACCAACAACCACCCTGTAATTACGGGGATGATTGTGCTCGCGCACATGAAAGAATCGCTCGTATATTACAAGCTTCTGGATGTTGCCGAGCTGGAGGGGGACCTCATGAAAGCCATTGCGTCCGGCAATGCTAAAAAAACCAGGGATTACTACAAAAGACTTGCCCAGGCGAAGATCAGCCTTGCCCAGGCTGAAATTGCGCGGGTAAAATAGGCGGGTTCTGGCGCTTGCCGTTTCTGCGCCCTGTGCCGTTGCCTGATTCAGCGTATGCTTAATTGGATCGAATCGTAATAGACATCGTCATCTAGGATGCCGTTGCGCTCGTCGGTGCCGAAATAAAAGATATAATCTCCCGTCATCAAACCCGTGCTTCGTGAAATTATCAGCGGCTCCAGATTGACTAAGGCGCCTTGGTAAGCCGGCCGCCATTGCGTATAATCATTTTCGGCGTGCCAGTTAAAATCGGCCCCGAGATAATACCAGCCTGTCGGGGTCAAAGCCGCCATCCACCAATCTGCTTCCGTCCCGATTTGATTCCCGGGCAGGTGCATTTGTGCGCCCAGGGCGACTTCCGCGCCATGTTGAATGGTCACGGGCTCATCGGACTGGTTAACCAGCGCAACTGGTCCGAGCTTGCCTGCTACCCAGCCCAGGTCGGCGCCGCGATACGACCATAATTCATAGGATCCCGTTGCCCGGTCGTCCGCATCATTGAAAACGATCGGGCCGGTGCAGCCCTCGTAGTTGGTCGCCACGGAATGAATGGCGGCGACAAGCTGGCCCACGGTCTGGGTTCCGCCGGTCTGTTGAAGCGCCAAGGCCACCAGTCGGAACGCATCATAACTTGACATGGGATAATGCGTTACGACCGGGATGCCGAGCTGTTCGCCGATTTTAGCTTCCACGATGCCATAGAGCGCGTTGGTAAACCTGGCAAACGATGGACATGTATATCCGACATGCGCCGCCATGGCGGACGCCAGCGCATTTGTGGCCAGCGCCCGGTTTTGAGCCATGCCGTCAGTACCGTACCAGCGCACCCCGTAAAGGGCTGGCAGGCTGACCGACTGCTGCAACACTTCCACGCCCTCGTCAAAAAGAATGGTAACCACGCCCACCCGGTTGGCGCCCTTAATCGCGATGCGGGCGCCGACTTGTGTTGCGATATTGGACATTGTTTCCTGGATAAACTCGGTGACTCTGGGGCAATAATTTGTCGCAAAAACTGTCCCGCCCCGCGCAGTGTGTTCCTGGATCAAGGCCGTCAGGAAGCCTTCCCCGTAAAGGTCCGAACGGCTTAAGATGGCAATATCGGAAATACCGTCATTCGCGAGCAACTCTGCCAAGCGGCGCGCCTGATTGGTGTCATCAATGGTCAGGCGCATGAGATTATCATCTGGCAGGGCCAGCGGCGTGGCGGTCGCAGAACTGGATATGAGCAAAACATCATTGGAATTCGCGTAGGGCTTCAACATGCGACATTCTTCACTGGATTCCGGGCCGAGGATGATATGGCATCCATTGGAGCGCATGGCCACCATCTTGTCGTGGGCAATCAGGGGGTCTGTCCCGGTGTCCTCTACCCATAATCGGATTGGCCGCATCCCCTCTGTATTGGTGATGGCGCTCAAGGCCTGGTTCAGCGCCGATTGATAAGCCAGGCCAGTGTCGGCCAGGTCGCCGGTCAGTGGCAACAATGCGCCGACAATATTCGTCCCCGTTCCATTATCCGCCGCGAAGGCGGCGGTGTCCCGGTTGATCGCGGTTAGCGGTTCCGGGTGGAAAGACTTGGCGTCGCCTAATCCGCCGCTGTTGATGTACATGGCCACGCTGCAGCTCATGTCGAACGGGTACCAATTTTCATACCCGGCCATGACCCAATTGCAGAGCGGCGTGAATACATCATTAAGGAAATACATGGTTGTGCCCCAGCGCAAGGAGGTGGAAACCAGCGAAAAATATTCGGGCCGCGTCGGGGTTGCCTTGATGCGCAACATGACCACCTCTCCGGTGGTGGAACAGCCGCTCAGGGAAAATCCGCGGTAAGAGCAGATGCCGCGATAGGCCTGGTAATTATCCCGGTTGCGCAGCAGGTTCATGCGATAACAGTCGCCGTACCCGTTGGTCATGACCAGCGAAAAAGCTTTCGGTGCGGCCGAAGTCCGCAAACCGGAGAACAAGCCGGCACGCTCTTCCGAAGTCAGTACGGAAAATACCGACGGATTTAAAAAATCCGGGGTTTTGTAAGCCGGTGTGCGCCGCGAGCCTAATCCGCCGCTGTTGATATACATGGCCACGCTGCAGCTCATGTCAAACGGGTACCAATTTTCATACCCGGCCATGACCCAATCGCAGAGCGGCATGAATACGTCGTTTAACACATAAATGGTTGTGCCCCAGCGCATCGAGGTGGAAAGCAGTGAGAAACATTCGGGCCTCGTCGGGGTTGCCTTGATGCGCAGCATTACCACATCTCCGGTGGTGGAGCAGCCGCTCAGGGAAAATCCGCGGTAAGAGCAGATGCCGCGATAGGCCTGGTAATTATCCCGGTTGCGCAGCAGGTTCATGCGATAACAGTCGCCGTACCCGTTGGTCATGACCAGCGAAAAAGCCGCCTGGGCGCATGGGGCGCCGACCAGCAATGTCAGCGCGAGCCATACCACGCCAAGTTTTGAGCGGTTTAATTGGTTTGCACGCATGCGGTTTTTATCCTTAATAAATTGTTGCGGTCATGGTGGAAATTTATTGGCAATATTTGCCGACATCAATTTCAATCTTATGATATTAAATATTTTCAAAAATATGCCTAAAGTCAAGGTTAAAATAGCATTAGTGGGTGAACGAGTAGTGTAAAGAATTGTGTGTAAATAGAGAGAGGTAAGATAACGAACTGGGGA
>CAYYBV010000150.1:0-5159 GCA_964469675.1 uncultured Verrucomicrobiota bacterium | reverse complement strand
ATCTCCATCCAAATCGCCGGCCGCCGCCGCAAATCCAAGGCCGCCAAGCAGACCTGGAAAAACTTTTTCCGCATAAGCTATCCCGGAAAATCAGAATGGCAGGGCTCCGTTGCCGCGCAACGCGCCGATATGGCAGCGCCGCCATGCGCCAATAACAGAACCATGAACGGCAAAATTATAAGTTTATGCAACATATTGCTGATATTTGCCAAATTCCGCCGGATAGTCAACATATTTTACAGGACTGCGTCATGTTCGGAAAAGACGGCTCGGCCGGCACACTCCGCCCCGCCATTATGGCCAAATGTGGCTTTGGTGGGGCGAGACCTCCGGGCGAGCCGCCGAGCATGACGCAGCCCCGAAACATTTTAACGGGTGTAAAAAAAATGCAGTTGACCAAAACCAAGCAATTGTTAATATAAACACCTGATTCGGATTGGAGCAGTCCATATCTTTTGCGATTTTCAGGGCGCGATAGCCAAGCGGTTAGGCACGGGTCTGCAAAACCTGTTAGACCGGTTCAACTCCGGTTCGCGCCTCCACTCTCCTTGACCAGCTCCAGGCGGTCGGGGGCCAGCTGGATACGTTGGCCCTGCACCATAATTTCGCGCGGCTGGCTGTTCAGATTCATCAGCAAGCGCGTGCGGCGTCCGTTGCTTTCCCACAGCGTACAACGGATATCAGCGCCATCCTGCCCGGCATCTACCAGTTGGGGCAGTTTAGCCACGGCGGCGGGCGCCGGCATGACGGTGCACCAGCTGGTATCGGCTGGTATGATTTCGGTTTCGGTTTGTTCCCATGCGGGCGTTTTCCCGGCAAAAATAATCTTGATTCCCTGGTCGGCGGCGGCGCGAAGGCGCTGCATAGTCTGCTGGTGAACAACCAGACAGGACGGCGCCAGGATATGTGTGTAGCGCGCGCGCCCGATCCGCAAGGCGCCCCCGGCAGGAACGGCCGACCACAACACGGCCTCGTCAATGAACTGAATGCCAACTTGGTGGTCAAGACAGAGGCGTACCAGCTCTACCAGTTCATCACGCATTGGGCTGGGTTCAGTAAATACGTGTTTGGGCATGGCGGCAAAACTGCGGATGGGCCAGAGAATGGCCACCGGCGCGATCTGGGTGCTGTCGCAAATGACGGCCTGGAACGGGACTAGTTCCCGGTTAAGCGCCAGCATCGCGGGCCAGTGCTTGCTTTGCGGCCCAAAGTCCGGCGGGGCATCGTGAATCCGCAACCCCTCGACGCTGTTGAACGCGCTGTGTACCACGAGGGTGGTCACCCCCATAAGCGATTGCCAGCGCAGGATCCGTGCGGCCGTGGCGGCCGTGGCCTCAATTCCAGAGCATCCCAATGACTCGCTCAATACGCCGGGTTTGTCCTGCTGCTGGCAGGCCGAAACCGCGGCGATCGCGCCGATATTGATTATCGGATGCCGCCGGTCACCGACTGCGGGAATGATCAGATCCAGCGCCGGCAGGTCGAAATGGCGGAATAGGGGGAACAGGTTGCCGATGGTAGCCGCCTGCTCGACCGGATCGTCTTCGGGACTGATATGCCCCACGAATGCCAGTCCATGTTGATGGCACCAGTCACTGACCGGCTCCAGCCAGCTTTTTCGGAAACGCTCACCACACCATTCGTGGTAATGCAAGCGTGTGAGCATTGCTTTTTTATCGAAGGAATTGTCAAACAAGTGCCACAGTTTCGAATACAGGTCATAACCGTAACAGCGTTTAAAATCCTCTGCCATCCCTGGTGTCCAGGGGCGATCGCCGTAATATTTCGGTTCGTCCGTAAAGATTGCCGGGAGCTGCGGCCCGAATAGATGCCCGACTTCGCGGAGATAGCGCTCGTGGGTATGTTGCAGAAATACCTCGGCGACTTTCGGATTTAATGAGTCCGGCAGAAAACCCCAGACGCTTTCACTTCCACAGGGGCGTGCAACAAAAGCCATCAGCCGGTAACCCGCATGTTGCTTGTCGATGCGCAGCGCAAAGGTCGGATCATAGGTGTCGCTGCGCGCACACTGGTAAAGCGGGGTGGCCGGGTAATAATAACGGCTGTCCCAGGGGTCCAGTAATTTCCAGGTTGGGCGGACGATCCCAACCCGGTCGGTCAGGTCAATGGTGGCGCCATCCGCTTCCCTTACCCAGCCGCACCAGAGCAGGGTCCCGAGCGGAAAACAAAAGAGATTGCCCTCGCTGGCCGGTGGTTCAAAAATATGGCGCTCGATGGCACGCGCTTCGAGCTCGGGATGCTCGGTTACCACCCAACCGCCGGCGGCGCCGCTGGGATACGGGTCTTCATCGTATAGCCAGACCGGCAGGCCCAGTTCGGCGCAGTGTTCACAGATCCGGCGAATCATGCGAAACCAGTCGGTTCCGCCGTATGGCAGGAGCAATCCGGCGCGCGGATGCAAGACCACTGCGCTGATTCCGCCGGCCGCAAAGGCCTCAACCATCGTGTCGAGTTTGGCGTCCGTGCATGTATCGTTCAAGAACCAGAAATAAATCAAACCCGGTTTGTGTAACAGGGGCGGCGACATTTAAATAAACTCCTTATTTGATGTCAGGCTGTTTTCGAACCGCGTCGGCTTTCAGGCCGGGGCGTCGCCCCAGTCCGGAACGTCCACCCGTTCGCCGTCGCGCAAAGCCGAACGGTGGGCGGCGATGCCCATGGCCATGTAACGGGCGGCCTCCCAGATATTGACCGCCGGTTGCCGGTTGTGCGCGATCGCATCCACAAATTCGTGTACCATGTAGGCATGCGAGCCGCCATGCCCGCCATACTCGACCGAATTGGTCTCGGTGTCCTTCCAGGCTTCGAACACTTCCGGTGGCAGCGGGTCGCGCAGTTCGGCTTCCGTAAAAAAGGTGGATGTTGTTGGGGTCATGACGGCATTGGTCCAATCAGTTCCTTTGGCTTTGTCAATCTGATGATAAAGCTCCCCGAGAATCACGCCTTTTGTTCCATAGATATTGAACATTTCCCTCTCGAGCATGCCGATCTGGCGGAATTCGTTGATGCGGCAGGTGGCGCCATTGCTCATCAGGAAAAAAGACGAAACATTGGAGATGCCCGAACCCTTGAAATATTCCTGATAACCGGCGTCGCCTTCCTGAGCCCGGAATGGATAGGCCGTTGCCTTGACGGCGTGCGCCTTCATCACCGCCACCGGCCCGCAACACGAATGGGTTGGGTAGCTCATCGGGCTGTTGACAAGTCCACGGTTAGCATATTTTTCCTTGTAAAATTTTGCCCATTCCTGGCCGGCCTTGCTGGCCCCGCGGTTGCGCGCAACCGCCACCAGGCCATGACTCCAATCGTGATAGTATTCGCCTTCCGAGAAGACGAACCGCCCGAAAAATCCTTGCGCCGCCAGGCGGCGGGCCCGCATGCATTGCGTGCGATAAAAGGTGGTTTCCCCCAGCATGTAGCGCATGCCTGTTTTTTTGCAGCAATTGACAAGTTTGTCGCACCAATCCTGGATTTCATCAAAATCGGGCAGGCTGATGATCGGCACGGCCGAATAGACATGCTTGCCATGCTCCATTGCGGCCAGCGCCTGCGGCGCATGCAGCTGGGGCTGGGTAATGATCACCAGCGCATCGAAATCCGCCTTGATGATTTCATCAATTGATGTGTAGGCGTCGCGCGGATTGAATTTGTCTTTCCAGTCCTCGCGTTGCGAAAATTTCGCGATCCGCTCCGGCTCACCGTCACAAAGTCCCACCCGGCTGACCAGCGGATGCCGCTTGAAAAGATCAGCAAAAACCGTCCCGAACGCACCCAGTCCGACCAAGCCTAAGCTGATTCCCATAGCCGATGTCTCCTTAATTTATTGCCTGTTTTGCCATTCGAAGGAGTGTAGCATATTCGATGCCAACTATGAATGCAAACAAATTCGGCGCGCCATGCCAATCAATGGAAGCCTTCTGTCCACTGCGGCTGGCGCGGTGACGAACCGGAACAAATCTCCGCCGCATGCTTGTCCGACAACGGCGGAAACCCACCGGATACGCGGATTACGGTCGTGACGAGGGGGTGGGTGGGACGGATCAAGCCCATGCTCATGAAAAGCGTATTGCTTATATCGGCGCCAAACTTGCGGGCGCAAATTTAGGCGCTAAAAATTCGGGAATGGGCGCATGCCATAGCGCAGCGTCCGGTACCATCCCTCAAAGCAATCAAAGTCCCGCTTGGGGCATTGGTCGAGTGTCAGGCGCCGTGTTTTTGAATTGCCGGGCGCTTGGATTGCCAGGCGCAGGCGCGCCCGGCGATTGGGCTGGTTAAGGAAAAGGCAGAACTCGGCGAGCGACAGCGGGCCCTCGTCACCCAGGTAGGCGCCCAACGCGAAGCGGCTGTCGATCCAGATCCACTGATTGAGCTTGCGGTCGAAAATTTCCGTCGTTAGATGGGCGGAGCCCATCTGGCAGCAGGTGGAATTGGTCCGGGCGAACGACTCGGCAAGCCAAATGGTCCGGGCTTGAATTTTCAATGCCCGGCAAGCATGCACGAAAATAACCGCCCAGTTTTCACAATAGCCTTTACTCTTGCCGCTCATCATCATTTTATATTGCTGGAAAGGGGTGGCCCGCATCATGGCGTCCGAAGGCACGCCGTTGTGCGGTTTCAGATCGCCGGCCAGCGCAAGCGAAAGGAGCTGGGCGCGTCCGTAATCGGTTTTTATGCCCGCCAGCCGCTGACCCCATTTGGCCCGGGCAAATGCACGGTCGGCGGCGGTTAGCGGCAAGTGCTCCCAGGACCATTGATGTGCAGATCGGCGCGGTATCAATGGTTTGGTTGTGGAGCCCGCTGGCGGCGTAAAATTTTGAGGGATAAAGCGCGATGTTGATTTTAAAAGACACCCCTTTGCCGGTTGCGAAGACGGGAGTGACATTATAAACCCGTATTGTTGGCTGCGCCTTCCGTTCAAAGCGTGCCTGGATGATTGGTTTGCGGGTAATGACTGCCGGCTGGTTGTCGCAGGACACCTGCAGATGACGGAATCCCGGGCGTCCGGGTTGTAGCGCCAGGCGGGCTTCGAGCTGCGGCTGTGTTTTTGCGCTAAACTGTTCGATCCAGAGATCAGATTGTATTGGGTAGGCTGAACCGATGGAATCCTCAAGCCGAAACGCAAGCGCTGTTGTGCGTTC
>CAYYBV010000149.1:1490-5193 GCA_964469675.1 uncultured Verrucomicrobiota bacterium | reverse complement strand
TTTACGATCATGCATGTGCTGGCCCTCGTGGTGACGACTGCGCCAATCCACGACTGGCCGGCAGTCCAAATCGCCATGGGTTATTTAATTTGTTCGGCCATCGGGCTGTTCATTCTGTTCAGGAGATAGGTTGGCATGAAGTGGCTTAAAAAAATGATTACTTGGTCCCGGATTAAGTCGCCCTGGGTCATTCATTTCAACACCGGCGCCTGCAATGCCTGTGACATCGAAATTGTGGCCGCGTTGACACCGCGTCATGATATTGAGCGGTTCGGGATAATGCTGAAAGGCACCCCCCGGCATGCGGATGTTTTACTGTGCTCCGGCCCCGTGACCCGCCAGATCCAGGACCGCCTGAAGCGGATTTACGATCAGATGCCGGAACCCAAGTTTGTCGTCGCGGTGGGCACCTGCGCCTGCTCCGGCGGGGTGTTTCAGGGGTGGTATCGACGCGGTGATCCCGGTTTCGGCTTACATTCCCGGATGCCCGGCGCGGCCAGAGGCCATTATGGACGGGGTCATCAAACTATTGACCAGCCTGCAGGGCAGCAAGCCGGTGGCCGTGATACCGGAAATTTCAACACCGGGGAAAAATCATGATTAATGCAGACAAAGCCAAGAAAGACTTGATCGACAAATTCGGGATCAGCACGGAACATATTCGCGTGGCGCGCGAGCGCCGTGTTTTTTTTGAAGTGCCCCACGACCAGTTCCGGAGCGTATTGGAGCACGTCGTCAACGGAATGGGATTCCGGCACCTTTGCACGATCACCGGCCTGGACGAAGGCGCAACGCTTGCATTTTATTATCATCTGGCACGGAAAGATGGCATGGTGCTGAATCTGAAAACAAGCGTACCGAAGACCAATCCGGTATTGCAAACAATATTCGATATTTTCCCGGGCGCGGTTGGTTATGAACGCGAGCTGGTGGATCTGCTGGGCGCACGCGTGGAGGGATTGCCGGCCGGCAGTCGTTATCCACTGCCAGAAAAATGGCCGGACGGTCAATACCCACTGCGCAAGGATTGGAAAGCGGCAATGTTGGATCGTGTTGGCCCTGAAACGGAGGAAAAGCATAATGGCTAATATTAAAATCCCCATCGGACCGCAACACCCGGCCTTGAAAGAACCGGAAAATTTCACCATTACCCTGAACGGCGAAACCATTGTCAACATGGACATGCGCCTGGGTTACAACCATCGCGGCATCGAAAAAGCCTGTGAGGAGCGCACTTATATCCAGGCCATGTATATGGTGGAGCGGGTCTGCGGAATATGTTCCCATTCGCATTCAACCTGTTTCATCCAAGCCGTGGAGGAAATTGCCGGATTAGTCGTGCCCCCGCGAGCCCAATATATCCGCACCATCGTGAGCGAGCTGGAACGCATCCACAGCCACTTGCTCTGGCTGGGCGTAGCCGGCCATGAAATCGGCTTTGACACCTTGCTCATGTATTCCTGGCGTGACCGCGAGGTAGTCATGAATACCCTTGCGGCACTGACCGGCAACCGCGTCAATTATGGCATGAATACCATCGGTGGTGTGCGCCGCGACTTTACCCGGGAACAACTGGCCGACCTGCTGAAAATGATGGATGTTCTTGAGGAACGGACAAAGTATTACATTGAGGTAGCATCCGAGGAAATCACCTTGATCAAGCGACTATCCGGCGTAGGCTACCTCTCTCCCGAAGATGCCCTGAAATTAGGCGCCGTTGGGCCCACCGGTCGCGCTTCCAACGTGGACGCCGATGTCCGCCGGGATGACCCGTATCTCGCCTACAAGGACCTGGCTTTCAAGGTCATTACCGACACGCATAACGATGTCTACGGACGCACGCTGGTTCGTGTCGGCGAGTTAATGCAGTCCTACAACATGATCCGGCAGTTGGTCGCCAAGATTCCGGATGGCCCCATCACCGTCAAAGCGCCCCGGAAAATTCCGGCGGGTGAAGCATTAAGCCGCTACGAGGCGCCACGCGGCGAGGATGTCCATTACGTCAAGGCCAACGGCACCGACAAGGCGGAACGGGTTAAAATACGCGCGCCAACACTGGCCAACCTGCAATCGGTGGCCAAAATGATGGAAAACAACCGGTTGGCGGATGTGCCGATTATCATCGCCGCCATTGACCCGTGTTTTTCATGCACTGACCGGATGGTCCAAATCCGGCACACTGAACATGGTCGGCCGGAAACGCTCTCCTGGCCGGCACTGCGCGCCCTTAGCCTGGAATGGCAGCAGAAACAAGGCATTGATTTTACCGCCTTAAATGCCAAACTGAACCAGAAAATGAAAATTTAACTGGAGCCGAATGATTTTCTGATATTTGCCACAAAGGCAGGCAGTAAATCGATTTTACTTTGTTCCGTGGTGACTCGGTGGCGAAACAATTAAAGGCGGACATAATTTATGGCATGGTCATTGTTTAATCTTTTTGTTTTCCCGGGATTCTTATTCCTGTTCGTTTTCAGTCTGGCCATGGAATTCGTGGATCGCAAGCTCTACGCCCGGATGCAGAACAGGATGGGGCCGCCATGGTTTCAGCCATTTGCCGATTTTATCAAGCTAGCCGCCAAGGAAGAAATCATTCCGGAAGAAGCTGATCCGGTCATGTTCCGGCTGATGCCGGTATTCGCCTTGGCCGCGGTCGTCACGGCCTTCGGCTATATTCCGCTATGGGGCACCCAGGCCCTGTTTAACTTCAACGGCGACCTGATTGTCGTCATCTACCTGCTGACCATTCCCACGCTTTCATTCTTCTTGGCTGGCTGGCATTCCACATCCCTGTTTGCCATGATCGGCGCAACGCGCACCATGACCCAGCTCTTTGCCTATGAAGTGCCCTTGTTCATGGCTATCCTGGCCCCCGCCCTGCTGGCCAACACCTGGTCGCTCAGTGAAATGGCCGCATTTTATGATCAACACCCGGCCTATGCCGGATTCAATCTTATCGGTTTGATTGTGGCACTCATCGCGCTCCAGGGCAAGCTGGAGCGGGTGCCCTTCGACATTCCCGAGGCCGAGACCGAAATCGTTGGCGGCACTTTCACGGAATACAGCGGGCGCTTATTGGCCATGTTCCGGCTGGCCATTGATATCGAAGCGGTCGTCGGCGCCTCCTTGATCGCCGCCGTTTTCCTGCCATTCGGGCTAGGACTGGGCGCGGCTTGGGGTTTCGTCTTTTATCTGGTCAAAGTGCTAATTGTCATCGCCCTGCTGGCACTCCTGCGAACGGTGCTGGCGCGGCTACGAATCGAACAGATGGTGATTTTTTGCTGGAAGATTGTGGCCCCGGCGGCCCTGCTCCAGCTGCTCATTAACCTGATCCTCAGTGGAGTGCTCCGAACATGATTCATCCCGGAAAAATGGCCCGTGAAGTTTGTAACGCCCTTTTCACTAAACCGGCCACCGTGCGGTATCCTTTTGTCAAAGTCCCGATGCCCGACCGGTTCAGAGGAAAGATTGGGTTCAATTCAACGAAGTGCATCGGCTGCAAGTTATGCATGCGCGATTGCCCAGCAAACGCGATCTCGATCACCAAGGTCGCTGACAAGCAGTTCCAGGCCGAATTTTATCTGGACAGGTGCATCTATTGCGCCCAATGCGTAGACACGTGCCCAAAGCAAGCGCTCACCGCCACTGCCGAATACGAACTCGCGCAGTTCCAACGCAACAAACTGAAAGTGACTTTCCATGC
>CAYYBV010000149.1:0-1480 GCA_964469675.1 uncultured Verrucomicrobiota bacterium | reverse complement strand
CCCACCCCAAGGCGCCCCGGCGGCCGGTGTTGAGCACACTGCTGCGCGCCCGTCTGCGCCAGATGCATAGGCTGGCGATAGTCGGGATCGGATCCGATCTGCGCGGAGACGACGCCGCCGGCCTGCTGGTTCTGCATCACTTGCGCGCAGCCTTGGTCGGACACCGGACCAATACAATCCGACTGTTTAATGGCGGCACCGCACCGGAAAACATGACCGGCGCAATTACCCGCTTTATGCCATCGCATATACTGCTGGTGGATGCCGCCGATCTGGGGCAAAAACCGGGCACACTGCAACTGATTGCACCGGAAAATATATCCGGCGTATCGTTTTCAACCCACGTCCTGCCCCTAAACATCCTGACCGCCTACCTGCAGCGCGCCCTGCCCTGCCAGGCCATCATCATCGGCATCCAACCAGGGTTGACCGGCTTCAGCTTGACGCATTCCCACGCAATCGACCAAGCCGCCCGCCGGCTCGCGCGGATAATTCTGCAGACCGTGCCATTGCGCGGCGGATACAAAAAAGTCTAACGCGCAAGGCCAGGCAAGTGGTGTGTCAAACTTAAGGGCAGAGTGGCCAAAATCAGGCCGGCGCACTTATGCAAGCGCGGCCAGGGCAACCGCTAATTTTGCAACCGCCGCGCTAACCGGCGCGCTCAACGGGCTATTCAGCTTGAGCTGGGCCGGCTGGATGCCCAGGAGAAATACCCGGGCCGAAACGCGCTGGCGCAAATAATCACAAGCCATTTGTAACGAAAGCGCATGGCTGGATAACCCGCCACCCGCAACCTGTTCGGCCGGCAAAACCCGGAGGTCACCCGCAACGCCACCAAAATCCATGGCATCCACCAGCAAAACGGTGTCAGGCTTGATCCGGACGATTTTCTCCAGGTAATTCTCGACAGCCACACCAGCATCAAGACAATGCAAACGGCCTTGGCCGCCGAGGCGATCAATGAGCTCCGGCCCGGCACCATCATCACCTTTCAGGCGGTTGCCGATACCGACCACGCAGAGCCTGCCTCGGAGATTTTTTTTGAGGTCGGCGGAAAGATCGGCCACCAAGGCTCCTTATACCGCAAGCGCGGTCTTGCGCATGCATTTCGGGCATTGGATATTCACCCGCTGCGCTCGGACGGTCTTGTCCGCGGTGATTTTGACCCCCTCGCTCACCAGGGCCAACTCGCGCGTCGCAACGAGCATCAGCGTGGGATTAGTAAAAATCAGCGGCCCGAGACGCCGGATTAACCAGCGCAGCTGGTCAACAGGAGCAATGACTTCCCCGCAGCACTCACAGAGCAGCAGTTCCTTTTCTACCTTTTCTTCAAATTCCGACCTTGAAAAGGAGGCATAGTCATACTCGTTGGATAGTTTTATGCCTTTTTCGGTCAGGCAGTATCTTTCACACTGGCCGCACTGGATACAGGTATCCAGGTGCTGCACCAGCTTGCGCACCGGCTTCGACCCCGCCAGAT
>CAYYBV010000148.1:0-5220 GCA_964469675.1 uncultured Verrucomicrobiota bacterium | reverse complement strand
GCGGTATTGCATGTTACTGTGCCATTAGCGAAAATATTGCCAGCGCCCGGCATGGATTAGACGGTCCTGCATCCGTGTTTGTCATTCATGCCGCAGTATAAATTCTTTACAGGTTTGACCATATATGTAACAAATTGCTCCATGCGAGGTCAACGTATTTACCTTAATTTTGCATGAACATCAGCGTTGTGGTCGTGTTTGATCAATAATCATTGCGTGCAAGTTTTTGAATTTTTCTCACTGGCGTCCCATAGGGACACTGAGGACTGTAGACTTTGGGCTGTAGGCTGAAGGTTCAAACATGCAAAATGCATATGTGCAAAACCGGGGCTGCGGTTTTGATAATGGATGAAAATATTGCTCGTTTTCCTACAGTCTACGGTCCACGGCCTACGGTCTGAGCATCCTGTGGGATGCTAATGAATTTTTCTTTAAACCAAATAGGGGGTAAAATTATCCGGCAAAAACATTGATGTTCGCCCGCCTTCGCCAAGGCTACGGCCGACAGGCTGGAAGAGACGGTTGCATGATTTTGCCGCATGTGCTTTGTTGCAAAAAGCTTGCAGTATACTTATGCAGCGGCATGCTTCCTTCCTCGCATCTGCGTCAAACTATTGCGATGCAACATTAAGTTGTCACGGAGCAACAAGATGATTTTGATGATTAGCATGCGGAATCGCAAGGACTATGACCAGCGCGATGGTTTTACCGGCCTGAAATGCCGGGTGGAGCGGTTGACCGGCAAGCCGGTAATGGTAAGGCACTATGCCGAAGTCGGTTTGGCCACGGTTAGGTCTGTCAATCCCCTGGCCATTGTGATCACCGGCTCGCCTGATCCCTGGCCAACGGTGCGCGTATCGGATTTATACGGGCTTAGCGACCTGTTGCACGCCACCACCATTCCGCTCCTTGCGATCTGCCAGGGGCATCAGTTGATTGGCCATTGCTTTAACCGCGACCTGCGCAAGATCCGCCGATTGCCGGATGAACCCATGCGTAAATGCCGGCCCGGCGAGCCCGATACCGGCGCGGTCATGGGGCGTCCGGGGTATTACTATGCGGATGCCTTTGTGGAAGTCACCGTTCTGCGCAAGGATCCGGTGTTTGTGGGATTGGGCCGGCATATCCGCGTTCGCGAAAGCCATGGCTGCGAGATTAAAAAACTGCCGCCCGGTTTTGTGCACCTGGCGCAAAGCGCCGAATGCAACTATGAAATGATCCGGCATGGCACGCGGCGGTTATATGGCATGCAATTTCACGCCGAACGCTGGGAAAATCCATATCTGGCCGGACGCCGCATCATGCTTAATTTCTTCCGCCTGGCGGGTGCCGTATAAGCATAAAGCACCCGTGGAAGAAGAAAGACGGATGAGCGCAGCGCTGTATTGAACGCTATATTTTTGTCGTCCGGAACAAATCGCGGATGGTCTCCGCCCGGCGTATTTTTTTCAGGCCGCCGCGGCGCAAAATCAGGATTTCGGCGCTGCGCAGGCGATTGTTGTAGTTGTGCCCCATGGCGTAAGCATGCGCCCCGGCGTTGTGGATAGCAATCAGGTCGCCGACGGCGATGGTCGGCAGACACCGGTCCCGGGCAAACTGGTCGTTGTTTTCGCACAGGCGTCCTACGATATTAACTTTCTCCTTACGGCCGTGCGTTGGTTTGCCGATAACGGTTATGTGGTGGTATGCGTCATAAATCGCCGGGCGGGGCAGATCGTTCATGCCGGTGTCGAGGCCGACAAATGTCTTAGAACTGTATTTGATGACATGGACGCGTCCGACCAGCCAGGCGGTATCGGCCATGATCCAGCGCCCCGGCTCCACCATCAGGACGGGCTCACGCAGCCCGTAACGCTTGCATTTTTGATCAAAAACGCGCCGGATACCGCTGGCCACCTGGTCGAGGTTCAGACTGGGCTGTTCCGGCCGGTAGGGCACCCCGAAGCCGCCGCCCACGTTCAGGCATTCGAAATCAATGCCGGTTGCTTCTTTTACTTCGCCGGCGATGTCCAGTAATTTGCCGGCCACAGCCGCGAAGTAGCGTTCGTCCAGCACATTGCTGCCGGTCATGGCATGGATGCCGAAGCGCCGGACGCCCATCGCCTTTGCCTGCCGGTAGGCTTTGACAATTGCGTGCGTGGGGATGCCAAATTTGGCGTCGGGCCACGCCAGGAAAAGGCTTTTCATGCCGCCCTGGCTGATGCCCGGATCGAAGAGGAATGAAAGAAACTCCGGTGTCCCGATTTTTCGGAGGGTCGGCAAGATGCTGATATCATCCAGGTTTATTCTGAAGTTGCCGGTCTTGAGCACGAAGCGTAATTCGGCGGCGGTGGTGTAGTTGCCGGTGTACATTCCCGTGGCGCCCAGACGCTTGGTGATCCACGCTTCCGCCTCACTTGAGGCGTCCGCCCCGAAGCCTTCCGCAAAAATAATGCGCAGCAGTGCCGGATTGGTGTTGGCTTTGACGGCAAAGAGCGGGGTAAATTCAGGGAAATAGCGGCGAAATGTTTTGCTAAATTGCCTGCAGTTGGCGCGGATGCGGTTTTCCTCGTAAATAAAAAAAGGCGTGGAAAACTGTCGCGCCGCACGCTGGATCGCACGTGGCGGGAGATACACGACATTTGGATTTATCCTGGTGGCCATAAAGTTTACGGCAGATTACGGGCGATAGACTGCCGGTCCAAAGAAAATATGGTGTCTTCCGTTTTTGCGTTTTTTTGCGGTAACAACGATTTATTCCGCTTTGACGTCGGTCGCCGTGCTTTCTTCGCCCATGCCAAAAAGTTCCGCGCAGGCATCGCTGATCATATCCAGGGCTTCGTCCACTTCGTTAGGCTTTAGTGTAAGTGGCGGCAGGAAGCGAAGCACTTGTTTGCCCGTCGCCAGTGTGATCAGGCCCATTTCCATCAATTTGTCTTCCAGCGGCTTGGCATCGGCGGTGAGCACAAGACCAAGCATGAGCCCCATCCCGCGCACTTCGGCAAGGTGCGCGGGGTATTTTCCCACCAGGGCCTGCAGCCCCTTCTTCAGGCGGGCGCCCAGGTCGGAAGCGTGCTGCAGTAGGTTTTCCTTTTCAATAACTTGCAGGGTGGCCAGGGCCGCCGCACAGGCCAGGGGTGTGCCGCCAAAAGTGCTGGCATGCCGGCCCGGCTGGAACACGTCGGCCAGTTTGGCGTTGGTCACTATGGCGCCGATGGGAAAACCGCTGCCGAGGGCCTTGGCCATCGAAAAGGCGTCCGGCTCTACATTGAAATGCTGGAACGCGAACCACTTGCCGGTCCGGCCCATTCCGCATTGGACTTCGTCACACAGGAGCAGCAGGTCTTTCTCGTCGCAGAGCGCCCGCAGGCCGCTCATAAATTCGGCCGTCGCGGGAATTACGCCGCCTTCGCCCTGGATGGCTTCCACCAAAATCGCGGCGGTCCGCGCCGTGATTGCCTCCTTGACCGATTCTAGGTCGTTGAATTTGGCGTGGACAAAACCGGAAGGCAGGGGGGTGAACCCTTTCTGCACCTTGTCCTGGCCGGTGGCCGTCAGGGTTGCCAGCGTCCGGCCATGAAACGAATTTTTCAGCGTGATGATTTCAAAGCGGTTCTTTTCATGGCCCCAGAGCCGGGCCAGCTTGATCAGCGCTTCGTTGGCTTCGGCGCCGGAATTGCAGAAGAAGCATTTGCCACCCAGTGCCAGGCCGGCCAATGCCCGTGCCAGGCGCCCCTGGTTTTCCGTGTAATACAGATTGGAGACATGCGTTAGCTGGAGCGCCTGCTGGCGGATGGCCTCCACGACTACCGGATGACTGTGCCCGACATTCAACACGGAAATGCCTGCCAGGAAATCCAGGTACACTTTGCCTTCGGCGTCCCAGAGCTTGGTGCCTTTGCCTTTGACGAATACGATCGGCCGGCGGGCGTAAGCGGGGGCAACATGCTCGTCGAACTGCTGGATGATTTCTGTAGTTTTACTCATTTTGTATGATCTCCGTTCCAATTCCTTGGTCTGTGAATATTTCCAACAACAATGAATGCGGCTTGCGCCCGTCAACGACATGCACTTTGCGGACGCCGGAGGCCAGGGCGTCGAGGGCGCCAGTGATTTTAGGAAGCATACCGCCGGCAATTACGCCATCCCGGATCAGGCATTCCACATCGCTGCGTTTCAGCGTGGAGATGACCGATTCCGGGTTCTGTGGGTCCCGCAGCAGCCCCGGAACGTCCGAGAGAAAAACCAGTTTACGGGCGCGCACGGCCCGGGCGATGGCCGCCGCCGATTCGTCCGCGTTAATGTTATAGACCGCCCCGTCCGCGCCCCGGGCCAAGGGCGTGATCACGGGGATTATGCCAGCCTCTAGGCAGGCGGTAATTGGCGCCGGATCCACACCTGTGATTTTACCCACAAAACCGATATCCATTGGCTGGCCTGTGGCTTTGTCCATGGAAAATGCTTTTTCGGCGCGGAGAATACTGGGCCCCTGGATGCCGGTGGCCCGTGCGCCGCGCGCGATCAGGGTCTCCACGATCTCGACATTGACCTCGTGGTTCAGCACCTCTTCCACCAGGCGCACGGTGGCTTTGTCCGTGACCCGCAAGCCGTTGACAAAGGCCGTCTGGAGGCCCGCCTCGGCCACACGCCGCGAAATGGCCTTGCCGCCGCCATGCACGATTATCGGCCTTAAACCCACGCATTCCAGGAAAGCCGTGTCGGTCAGGATGCCGTCGTGGCACGCCTTGTCCTCCATGGCGCTGCCGCCGAATTTGATGACCACCGTTTCGCCGCGAAAGGCCTGGATGAACGCCATGGCCTCGATCAGGACACTTGCTTTTTCAATAATTTTTTGCATGTGAACCCATTGCAAAACCAGCATTTTTGACTTAAGTCAGGTTGTTCTTCGAGCTGCTAGGGGGCCAACTTTAGCTTCGCTTGGCCATTGACCCGCATGTGTCCGTGACGGTAAGCTTAACCGTCTCGCCACTACAAAATACTATGCGGGCTTCGTCCTGGCCGTTGGTAACATCAATATTGTTGACATTCCAGCCTGCCTCGGCCATCACGTTCTGTACAAGGGACAGCATGACAAACACTAATGCGCGCGGCAATAAATAGTTCCTTGGTTTTGGCATTGCTTGTGCGCTTTAACCATTATCGGCTTTCCGTTTTAATGTGAACTGCTTTTTCAAGTCATATACGATGCATTGATGTGCACGTAGGCGTCACTGCAGTCAC
>CAYYBV010000147.1:0-5225 GCA_964469675.1 uncultured Verrucomicrobiota bacterium | reverse complement strand
AGGAGATTAAGGTCCGACTGGATGAAGGGCGCATCGTCTATCCGATTTACGACCACAAGCACACCAAGGACAGTGTTTTGAAAACGCATCGGCACCAGTAGAATAGTTTGGATTTGCAGGAATTCACTCCGGAAACGGGGCACGCGCGGATCGCGTTCCGCATCTTCTACCAGAATGGGCAGACCTTGGTCCGCAACCGTACCGATGATGCCTGCGCCCATGCAAGCTGACTGTTCCACCACCATCTTTTCCACGCATCGAAAAAAACCATCGCCCGGGTCCGGCTCATTGGCCACCCCGCCGATAATGGGCGGAAACAGACCTGATATGGAGCGGACACGCAAAGTATCGCCATCGGGCTCGCGAAAATAGATGGCGCCCGACCGCGCCTTGGCAGTCTGCTGGGCATAAAACAGCACCCGCTTCAGCAAAAAATCGATCTGGGGCACACCCTTGGCAGACTCGGCAAAAGCTTCGCTGACATCATGGACAAAATTAAAGATAATCTCTTTTTCCCGGAGCAGGGCATCACGTTGCTTGCGAATGTGCCGCAAGCGCAAACCCACGGCCAGGAACGTGATTATTAAAATGGCCCAACAGATCCAACTCATAAAAATCACCCAAAAAATTGCATCCGCACAACCGATCAGACAGCTGCCCGCCAATCAATTTCCGTCAAGATTTATCGGACTTTGATGAACCACGGCATACTTTTGGGACCGATCCGGTAATTCTTGCTAAAAACATCCGGACCTGTAAATCCTTTGCGCCGCATTTACTGCTCCAGGCCCGGCAGTTGGCCATTGCTGCTGAACACGTGCCGCGTTTATCCACCGCCGTCCATCTGTTTGTCGGCCTCCCGCAAATAGGACAACACATCCTTAAACCGAAGCTGGTTTTCAGACGAAACGGCGGACAAGGTCGTATGCGCTTCCAGCATTACTTGTTGGGTGGTTTGCCGGTCGGCGAACGCGGCATCAATCGGGCGCATAGCTTGTGGGGTGAGCGGCGGCACCACCAGTGGTTCAGGCACCGCGCCCAGACGACGGCACTCCATTAACTGGTTCAAGCCCAGGGTGCTCAAAACCTCGAACAGTTTGTCGGACACATTCAAAACGAGCATCTTGCCGCCAGAATGCCGGGCCAGACGCGTGGCTATGCCTGCCAGGATGCCCATAAAAGTGCTGTCCATGCCCACACAGGACACCACATCCAGCACCACCCGGGTACAGCCACCTTCGATGGCTATCGCGCCAAACTGCTTGAGGGCCGGGCCAACCTGAAAGGTGGCCCGACCCAGCACGCGTAAGTAGGCGGTCGCACCTTGCCGGGCAACTTCAAGCACAGGTTGCGTGGTCTGGTTTTCATTCATGGCAAATACAACTTGGCACATGGTTTGGAAGCACGCTGCGGCCGGCCAGCCGGGGCAAGGACCATTACAATTTCACCCCGCAAAGCGCACCCGCCATCGCCCGCGTAACGCGTATTCATCCGCCGATAAATATCCGCCACCGTGCCCCAGAGGCATTCCTCGTGCAGCTTGGTCAGCTCCCGAGCCAGGAACAGATCACGCTCCGGCACCAAGTCGGTCATTTCGGCCAGCACTTTCAGGCAACGGTAAGGCGATTCTAAAATGACCACCGGGACAGGCTCGTCACGCAATTGTTCCATTCTTTTTTTACGGGCGCCTTGCTTGCGCGGCAAAAAACCTTCACAGTGAAAACCACCACTGACAAAACCGCACAGCGCCATGGCAGCCGTGACGGATGAAGGCCCCGGAATAACCGTAACGGGCAATGCCGCCTTGCGGCAGGCGTTCACAATGCGCGCGCCGGGATCCGAAACCCCTGGCATCCCCGCATTGGTCACCAGGGCCACAACCTGGCCGGCCTGAATGCGTTCGATCGCAACGGGACCCCGGGAAGCCTCGTTAAATTGGTGACAACTGATCAGCGCGGCGCGGATCTGGTAGCGATCAAGCAGAATCCGCGTATGACGCGTGTCTTCCGCCAGGATAATGTGCGCCCCGCGCAAGGCCTCCAAGGCGCGGGCGCTTATATCTTCCAGGTTACCGACCGGTGTGCCGATAATATAAAGTCCTGATTTCATAACTATATGCGTGTAAGTCTCAATTGCACTGGGGTTGTTTTTTAACATGGAATCCGCCGTGTGGCAATCTTTTTAGGGCACGCCCACGGACCATAATGATGCGGACAAACCACCAGACCATGCCGAATGTAGGCCCGCCTGCCGCCTTGTCCTTGAGACCCAAAAGCCGCCGCCGTTATGCGATCAAAAACCATGAAAAAAATCATTGCTTCGCCGCCGGGTTATGCTATATGTTTTAATTGTATTTAAAGGCATAGTTGTCCACTGTCCATGGTCCAGCGGGAGTCTTCATGTTCCAATCCAAATGGATAATGCGAAGCCTGGTAATCCTGCTCTTCATATTGAGTGTCACCGCGTTGGTGCTGGGTGTTATTCTTTTCCAGCAGCGTGAGACATTGAAAGGCCGAACCCAGAAACTTGAAACGGCGGCCAAACAGGTGGCCGCCACGCTGGAAAAAGACGATACTAATCCGGACATCAAGCTCACCCTGCCGGAAGACCAGCTCAAGACATACAAGGCGAAACCTGGCGGAGCGCCGCCCAGGGATGGGCCGCTCAACCAAATGGTCAACGCGGCGCAACATCAACTTGCCCGCCTGAACAATACCCGGGTTGAATTGGCCGACACCAAAGCAGTATTAGCCACTACCCGTGACACGCTCAACACCACTTCCAACAATTTAGTCGCGGCCCAAGGCACCATCAAGGAACAGATCGCCACCATCGAGGCCCGCGATGCAACCATCAGCGAGAAAGAAGTGGCCATCCAAAAACTGGAAAAAGAAAAAACCGACCTGCTGGCCAACGTCAAAACCCTGACACAAAAGGCTGAAGATTTGGAAGCGGCAAACCGCGATCTGATTGACACCAACGCCGTACTGCAGGCCAAGGTCGCCGAGCTGGATAAAATGGTCAACCCGGAAATGCGCAAGGCCGCCATCCCCAAGGGACAACTGGGTGTTCTGGCCTTGGTAAATCCGGAATGGAACTTCGTAATTATGCGCGTATCACAGGAAAGCATCCCGAATATCGTGCCGGACCTGGACTTGCTCGTTCATCGTGGTGACCGGCTCGTCGGCAAGGTGCGCGTACAGGCCGTAGTAGACAACCTAGTCGTGGCGGAGATCGTAAGTGACTGGCAACAGATGCCATGTGCAAAAGGCGACTATGTCATGCATTAAAACAGCCGGGTGGGTAATAGCTCTGGTTATGCTGGGTGGGATGCTTACGGGATGCACAACGGCAAGCGATCAGTCCGATGTTCCCTGGAATGTGCCGCAACCCTGGGAAGGCGCGCCCACCCTGCCCGGCGCCCAGTAGTCATCACCAAATTTTACCGGTTCCGGGATTACCGGCAGCTTGCGGGTTTTGCCTTGTGAGTTAATCAGGTGACGGATCACAACCAGGCGCAAGCGCTTTTGAAACACCGCCCTATTTCTTCATCTCCAGCAGTTTTTCCGCGATCTGCACGGCATTGGTTGCCGCACCTTTACGGATATTGTCACCGCAAACGAAAAGGGCCAGGCCATTTTTGACGCTTTCATCAAGGCGAATGCGCCCGACAAAGACATCATCCTGACCGGAAACCTGTATCGGCATCGGATACAAGTCGCTCTCCATGTTATCCACAACCTTGACACCCGGCGCCTTGGCCAGAATGGTATGGGCCTCGTCCGGATCGATAGGGCGATCGAACTCGATATTCAATGCCTCGCTATGGCCATTCATCACCGGCACGCGCACACAGGTGGCACACACCCGTATTTTTTTGTCATCGAAAATTTTTCGGGTTTCATTCCGCATTTTGATTTCCTCACTGGTGTGGCCAGGCATCTCCGGCTTGAAACCGCCGATCTTGGGAATCACATTAAACGCGATTTGGTGCGGATAAGCGCTGTTTTTCAGCGGTTGACCGGCGGCGTAAGCCTTAACCTGGCCATCCAGCTCTTGCATGGCATTACGCCCGGTACCAGAGACCGCCTGGTAGGTGCTGGCAATAAACCGCCGCACGCGCGCAACACGGTGCAAAGGCGCCAGGGCCATCAAGGCAATGATTGTGCTGCAGTTGGGATTGGAAATAAAGCCCTGGTGTTTTTGCAGGGCAAGCGCATTGATTTCGGGAATGACTAACGGAACCCGTGAATCCATGCGATAATCATCGCCATTATCAATCACGATGACGCCCTGCTCCACCGCCTGCCAGCCAAATTGCTGGGACGCCCCCTTGGCGCCTTCCGTGCCGGCAAAAAAAGCGAAATCAAGGCCCTTGAATGCTTCGACCGACGCCGGCACAACGTGAAACTTCTCGCCATTGATGATTTCATCGCGTTCTTTGCGTGCCAAGACGCGGATTTCGTCGGCCGGAAAATCACGCTGGCGCAGGACCTTGATCATTTCCGCGCCCACCGCACCGACACCCACAATGCCAATCCGATATTTTTTCATATGATTACATGCTTTCTATATATCACGGCCCAATCTGAAAAATTCGCCGGCGGCACAAAATCACGCCGCAACGCCGGGACATTGGCAGGGAACGGGGCTTAACACTTGGGACCAAGGCAAACTTAACCGGCAACGTTTTTGGCCACCAAGTCGCCGACCTGCACGGTCGAATACCCCATCTTGCCGGCGCCCAAGTTCTTAATCTTATGCGCGGTAACATTCATGACCGCTTGCTCCACGGCTTGGGCCGCAGCGTTTTCGCCCAGTTCGTTAAGCATCATACCACCGGCACAGATAGCGGCCAGCGGGTTAATAACGTTCTGGCCGGTATATTTGGGCGCCGAACCACCGATAGGCTCAAACATGCTGACGCCTTCCGGGTTAATGTTACCACCAGCGGCAATGCCCATGCCGCCCTGGGTTATGGCCCCCAGGTCGGTAATGATATCGCCGAACAAATTTTCCGTGACAATCACATCGAACCATTCCGGGTTTTTCACCATCCACATGCAGGTGGCGTCAACGTGGTAATATTCGCGCTTGATATCCTGAAATTCCTTCGCGCCTATTTCATGGAAGGCGCGCTCCCACAGATCAAACACGTAAGTCAGCACATTGGTCTTGCCGCTGAGCGCCAGGGTTTTACGCTTGTTGCGGCGCCGCGCATAATT
>CAYYBV010000146.1:0-5225 GCA_964469675.1 uncultured Verrucomicrobiota bacterium | reverse complement strand
GCGCCAGTTGTCCATCTCTTCTTTGCCCCAAAATTTGCCATCTTTTTCAATATAGGTTCTGGTATCCGAGGTAAACCAGCTCACCAGTACCCGGTTGCCTCCGAGATGGATGATGCCGGCATCGCGGTCGTCCAGAGGTGATTTTTGAATTACGCGTGGCCCGGACCAGGTCCGGCCGTTATCGTGGCTCACGTTCAATACGGTTTTGCCCCAGGGGCACACATGCCTTGAGCGCAATCCAGAACTTGCTACCAGCAAGGTGTCGTTATCGAGCCGCGTCACGGTGGGCCAGCCGAAATAACCGAGTTTTTGGTTTGGTACTCGGCAGATGATGCCGTGTTCAGCTTTAAGTTTTGTTTTATTGCTCATGGTGCTTTGCCTTGTGCGTGTTTTTGTTTAAAAAGCATGACTGGGTATCGGTTAGTCGGCACAAATGTTTTTAGCACTCGTCACGTGTGATGCGTTCACACAATATCATTGTCTGCCACGGCTGTGTTTTATTCCCTTCGCGGCGATATCACGGCGGTAATGGGCATCTGGGAACGTGATCCGGTCCACGGCCTGGTAAGCTTTCTTGGCCGTCTCGCAGAGTGTTCGGCCCAGCGCCGTGACGCCCAGTACCCGCCCACCGGAGGTCACAACCTGTCCGCCCTCCAGTTTTGTTCCGGCATGAAACACCATTGTCCCGCTCATGGCGGCGGCTTCCTTCAAGCCGGCAATGGCATCACCCTTGCGATATTGACCGGGATATCCGCCGGCAGTCATGACCACGCATACGCACGCCTCCGGCCGGCAGGCCGCATGTTCCGGCAATAAATTTCCATCAATGCAAGCTTCCATTGCTGGAATCAAGTCTCCCTTGAGCCGCGGCAGGATGACTTGTGTTTCCGGGTCGCCGAACCGGCAGTTGAATTCCAGGACCTTGGGTCCCGCCGCCGTCATCATCAGGCCTGCGTACAGCACGCCCCGGTAGATAATATCCCGCCGGCGCAGTTCTTCCAGCGTCGGTTTAAAAATTGTGTCCAGAACCATTTTGCGGAATGCCGCCGTTTCCATCGGGGCGGGGGAATAGGCCCCCATGCCGCCTGTGTTCAGGCCTTGGTCGCCATCAAGGGCCCTTTTATGGTCCTGCGCGGAAGGGAGCAGGACGGCCTGCCGGCCATCCACGAGGGCCAGGATCGAGACTTCCTCGCCTTCCAGAAATTCCTCCACGAGAATCTGCCGGCCGGCCGTTCCGAACGACTGCTGAATCATGGCGGTGGCGACGGCATTTTCAGCCTCGTAGGCATTGGCGCAGATGAGTACGCCTTTGCCGGCGGCCAGTCCGTCAGCCTTGACCACCAGCGGCGTTTTGGCCGCGCGCACATAGGCCAGGGCTTTTTCAGCTTCCGTAAATGTTGCGGACTTTGCCGTTGGCACGCCGGCGGCCTGCAAAACGGATTTGGCAAACACTTTGCTGCCTTCCAGTTGGGCCGCCGCATGACAGGGGCCGAAGGCACGGAATCCCTCGGCGTGCAGGCGGTCGGCGAGCCCCGCACACAGCGGCGCCTCGGGACCGATGACCGTCAGGTCCGGATTCTCCCGGCGGGTCCAGGCCATTATGCCGTCAATGTCTTCGGCCTGGATGTCCACGTTGACGCCAAGTTCGGCCGTACCGGCATTGCCGGGCGCGCAGAACAGGGCTGGGTTACGCCGGTCCTGGGCCATTTTCCAGGCCAGGGCATGCTCGCGGCCGCCACTGCCAATAATCATAATTTTCATAAATTGATGTAGAGTAATCCCGCTTGCCCATGGTCTATTTTGCGGACACAGCCAGGGGATCGGCCGACTTCAAGGGGACCATGGTTCGGGGTGCATTCATCAGGGCGATCACGCTCTTGTCATGGTGTGCGCGCAAGATCCGCGGCGGTTCGTTTTCCGTGGCGCGCAGGATGCCGACCAGATCATAAGGCGGCGGCATGTGCACCAGCCCAAACGATTCTTTCCCCGCCCTGAGCAGGGCCTGGCGGGCGCCTTCCCGAATGCGGCGGCGCGCTTCTTCCGGCTGAAGATGAATGCCGGCGATATTATGCAGGCCATAGGCTGCCGCGGGCAAATGATTCCCGGGATCGGTCTGGGTTCCGCGCTTGACCGCCACGGTTTCGATCCCCGGCACTAATGCCCTGGCTTCTTCGGTAAAGGCCTGACACCCGGAGGCAAAGATCGAGCGGATTCCCAGTTCGCTGGCGCACAGGGCAATTTCCCCGAATTCACCCACGGAAACCCCGTTGATGGAAAAATCGCGCACGCCAAAATTCCCGGTATGACATATATGCCCGCGGATGGTGCCCGCCTTGGGATGCTGGCCAATCCATGCGGCATAATCGAAATGGCCATCGTCCATATCGAACGGATAGGCTTTACCCGCGGGCCAGTTGCGCGCCAGCTCCGCGGCTGAATGAAGCAGCATCGGATTGATGGCGCCCCAGCCATGTCCATCGGCCACGAGAAACTCGGTGGCGCCGGCGGACATGAATCCCTCAATGGCGGCATTGACCTCGCGGGTCAAGAGTTCCTTGGCCATTTCATAATAGCGGCTCTCCGGCGCGCACCAGGTGTCGCGGTCCAATACGCCCGCCACGCCTTCCAAATCGGTCATAATGAAAATCCGCATGGTCAATCTCCCTGTTTTGCGCGCCGGCTTCGATTTGCAGCTGCCGGTTCAATCTACCGGAAGGGCAATACGTCGTCCAGCGAGAATGCGCCGGCCAGCAACATGACCAGCCGGTCAACGCCGAGCGCGATGCCGGCGGCGGGCGGCAGGCCGGATTCCAGGGCCGCCAGGAAATCCTCGTCCAGCGCATACACGCTCTGGCCCAAAGCGCGGCGCTTCACGGCGCAGGCCTCGAACCGCGCGCGTTGTTCGGCCGGGTCGGTGAGCTCGCTGAACGCGTTGGCGATCTCGATTCCGCCAATGTAAAGTTCCCAGCGTTCCGCCACGCGCGGGTCTTGCGGTTTGCGGCGCGCCAGCGCCGCAACGGCCGCGGGATAATCAATCAGCACTACGGGGCAGGCGGTCGGAAGATTTTTTTCCACCTTGTTGACCATGTCCAGGTCAAAGCGCTCGGCGTTAAAATGTTCACTTGGATTCCAGCCGGCGAATGTTTTGAATGCCTCGGCGACAGTCAGAACTTCCCAGACCGGCATGAGTTCGATGCGCGTCCTGCAAAAATCCAGCCAGGTGTGGCCCAACGCGGCTTCGGCCACGGCCGCGATCAGGGCCTTGGTCTCAGCCAGGATGTCCCGGTAGTCGGCGTTCGTGCGATACCACTCCAGCAGGGTGAATTCGGGGTTGTGTTTGTCGCCGCGTTCGCCCTGCCGGAAGCAGGGGCCAAGCTGGTACACGCGCTCACAGCCGGCGGCCAGCAGGCGCTTCATGTGCAGTTCAGGCGAGGTGCGCAGCCAGGCATTGCCGGATGGTATGGCGTCAATATGCAGTTCCAAGGCGGGTGTGGCAATCCGGACGGGAGTTTCCACCTCCATGAAGCCCCGCGCGTCAAAAAATTGCCTGATTGCCTGCAGGATGCGGGCGCGCAGCGCCAGCACGGGTTTAAACCGGGATAATGGGGAGTAAGAGGTCACAGAACTTGTCCCGGCGTATGCTTTAGGCCGTGCGCACGCGGTCGCCATAGGTCCCGGTACGCGTATCGATGCGGATGACATCGCCCTGATTGATGAATAGCGGCACCTGGATTTCGTAACCGCCCTCGATTTTAGCCGGCTTAAGGACATTGGTGGCGGTATTGCCCCGCGCGCCGGGCTCGGTCTCGACGATGGTTTTTTCAACGAAGGTCGGCAGTTCCACGCCGATGGGTACGTCGTTGTGAACCAGTATGGTGGCTTCGATGTCTTCCACGAGGAAAAAGCGACTGTCGCCCAGTACGTCTGCCCGGACGGTCAACTGCTCGAAATTCTTATCAATGAAGACATATTCGTCGCCGTCTTTGTAGGAATAGCGCATGGTGCGCTCCTCCAGCTTCGGCTCGCCCAGCGTATCGTTGGAACGATAACTGCGGGTCAACGTGGCGCCGGTGACCATGTTCTTCAGGCGGCAATTGTAGATCGAGGCGCCTTTACCCGGTTTGACAAAATTGAAGTCGGTAATAACGAACGGCACGCCGTCAATCTCAACGCGCAGCCCCTTGCGTAAATCGGACGCAGAATACATGATGTCACCCTTGGTTTGGTTGTCAATTATTGCTGGAAGATGTTTTTAATAATACGAATGCTTCCGTTTGGCAAGTGTTTTCCGACAAAATGGTGTTTTTAAAGAAACCCGGTATTGACAGGGGCAGGGAAATAAGGCGAAATGACCGATATTCGATTGCCGCGCGACAACCGAATTTATTTTAAAATGCCTGGCAACACAAGGGAGTTAACTTATGTCCAACCTATGGTTGATCTTGGTGCCGGTGGTGCTGATCGTTGCAATTATCCTGTTCTTCCGTCTGGTAAAAAAATCGTAGTTCCCGGCCGGCGCCGTCAGTTGCGGGCAATGCGCTTAATCAGCCAGGCCATGTTTTGCCCCAGGACTTGCATGGTGCGCACACCTTCCTTGTCGTTTTCAGCCTCCCCTTTTTCGCGGCCGAGTGCGACGTTCCAGTAGCACGAGCCGGGTACGATCATCTGGCTGATGAGGAAAAAGTGGTTGATCGAATCGAAGGCGTGGATCGCGCCGCATCGGCGCACGGCCACGACGGCCGCGCCGACCTTGCGCTGGAACATTTCGCCGTTGGCGCGGGCCGTCATTCCGGCGCGGTCAATGAGCATTTTGAGTTCAGCGGTGAGGTCGGCAAAATAGGTGGGCGAGCCTAACAGGATGCCGTCCGCCGCCAGCATTTTGTCTATGCAGGCGTTCAGGCCGTCATCGGCCAGGGCGCAATGCCGGTTTTTGACGGTGAAACACTCGTAACAGGCCCGGCATCCCCGGAGCTTGAGATCGGCCAGTTGCACCAATTCCGTCTTAATGCCTTCGTGTTCGATTTCGTGCAGGACATGTTTAAGCATGGCGGTGGTGTTGCCGTCCTTGCGAGGGCTGCCATTAAAAGCTACAACGTTCACGCGCACCTCCTGGTAATATTATTGACGAAATCATGGATCGAACAAATACTATATCCGGGGCGGTGATTATTTTCAACAAGCATGTTGAGGAGATGGCGTTGCAATCGTTAGATATCGGGCAGATC
>CAYYBV010000145.1:4102-5228 GCA_964469675.1 uncultured Verrucomicrobiota bacterium | reverse complement strand
TGATTCCATTTGGTTCAAGCATTAAATCTACAATCCCATCAATTCCTGTAATGCGGGTAATACTTCATCTTCGATTTCCCGGCATTCGTCACATCCTGCCGTATAGAAGAATTCAACCAGGACCTTTGATTGGCGCATAGGGACTGTTGCGGCGGCGGGTTGCGCCATGCTTGGGCCACAGACGCTGAACATTAGCGCCTGATACACTAGGAGTCGCCATAAAAAGCAAGAAACGAACCCGGAACATTGCCTGCGAAACATCCCTCTGCGCGAAGCCGCTTTGGTGGGCCGGGCGCAAAAAGATGCGAAAAAAGAAAAGATTTTTCTTTTAAAATTAGCGCTATTGAGCGTGTTTAGCGGGGGGGTGGTTGCGGGCTTTGCCTGCATTGAAAGAGTACTGCCAAGCATTAAAATAAGCATGGCGCGGAGTCTGCCAAAGAGGGCTATTGAAAGCAACATTGGAATGAAATATGATTTGTTGGTATGTCTATTCGCATTACAGCTGGGGAGTGGCGGGGGCGCCAGCTCAAGGTGCCGCATGGGGGTGTGCGCCCGGCCCAGGATCGGGTGCGGCTGGCCGTTTTTTCGTCGCTGGCCGACCTGGTGCCCGGCGCCCGGGTGCTGGACCTCTTTGCCGGCACGGGTGCTTATGGGTTGGAGGCTTTAAGCCGTGGCGCTGCTTCGGTTACCTGGGTGGAAAATGATCGCCGGGTGCTGGACGTGCTTCGCGAGAATGTCTCAAATCTCTGTGGCCCCGGTTGGGAATCAGCTGTCGTGTGTGCGGATGCCCTGCGCTTCCTGGAGCGCGGCGGAGACAACGCACCCTACGATCTGATTTTTGCCGATCCACCCTATGACCAGTCCGGTGACTGGCTGAAAAAAATCTTGTCAGTGATGACCGGGCGGTCTATCTTAAAACGCAGCGGGTTATTGGTAATGGAACAGTCCGTGCGTGCTTCGGCTGTGATCCGGGAAGGCTGGCAAACGCTCAAACAACGGGTGTATGGTGAAACGCAAATTGATTATATAGCGGTAAACAAAAGATAATTCCATGAAAAAAACGGCAGTTTATCCGGGCACGTTTGATCCTTTGACCCTGGGACACGTGGATGTGGTGCATCGCGCC
>CAYYBV010000145.1:0-4092 GCA_964469675.1 uncultured Verrucomicrobiota bacterium | reverse complement strand
TCGCGCCGCGCGGCTGTTTGATCGTGTAATCCTGGCGGTGGCGGGGAGCGTGCGGAAAGATACAATGTTTTCTATCAAAGAGCGCATGGTGATGGCGCGCAGTCTCGCGGCTACTTTGCCGAACGTGGAGGCGGCCGAATTCAATGGCCTGCTGGTTGATTATGTGCGCCATATCGGCGCGCATGTGATCATCCGTGGCTTGCGGGCGTTTTCCGATTTCGAGTATGAGTTTCAGATGGCTTTGACCAATCGCAAAATGGCTCCGGATGTGGAGGTGTTGTTCATGATGCCGCGCGAAAGCTACAGCTACATCAGCTCCAGTGTGGTCCGAGAAATCGCCTCCCTGGGCGGGGATACCAGTAAGTTTGTGCCGAGTTTCGTCCATGCGGCGTTGGCAAAAAAAATTATGCCTTAGCGCGCCGGTCTGTTGCCCGCATTTGTGTGGGGTGGTATATGAATATTGAAACCGGCCAGGTGCGTCAGCGTCCCCGGAGTTTTAGCGGGGTGGAGCCTGCGGCGATTCTGGAGTTGACCAAGGATGCTCCCTTTCAGGTGATCAGCGATGTGCGTTACAAGCTGATCGCCCAGCGTTTTGATGCCGAACTGCTGGTGCGCGGCGGGCTTGAAGTGGATGTGCGCGGCCGATGTGCGCGCTGTGGCGAGGAAAGTGTTCAGACTATCCGGGACAGGGCTTTTGCGTTTTCATATCCGCTGGGCGCCGCTAATGAATTAATAGACTTGACCACTGATATTCGCGAAGCTATTCTTCTCGCTCTTCCGATAAACTTGGTATGTTCGGATGCGTGCCGGGGGTTATGTGTTCAGTGCGGGGCTAATTTGAATAAGGCGTCCTGCGCCTGTGTTAAGCATCGTCAAACGATTCCGTGGGGCGCGCTTGATCAATTAAAGATTGATTTAAAATAATGGGGCAGGCGAAAAAACATACAGCGAGCTATGGGTGCGGTTAGTCAGTGACGGTGCAGGCAGATAGGTTTTGGATCGAGCGGGTGGCCTTGAACATAAACCATCAACCATAAACAATTTCCGATCAGCGTGCTTATGCGTGGGTCGGGGGGAGATATCCGATGGCGGTACCTAAAAGGAAAACGTCTAAAAGCAGGATTCGCATACGCAAGCGTTCCTGCGCGTATAAAGAAACCCTGGTTGCAACGCAAGCTTGTTCTAATTGCGGTGAGCCGCATCAGCCGCACCGGCTGTGTCCTTCGTGTGGTCACTACAAAGGACGACAAGTCCTGACCATCGTTGCCAAATAACTGGTCATGCATATTGCTGTAGATGCCATGGGCGGAGATTTTGCCCCTCGCGAGATTGTCCGGGGAGCAGTCGATGCTGCAAAGTCCTTGCCGGGCTTGGATAAGATCACGCTGGTCGGCGATGAGGCGGCTATCCGCCGGGAATACGCGGCCTGCGGGGTGATCCCCTCCATTTTGGATATTCTGCATACCACGGAAGTCGTGGGCATGGAGGAAAGCCCCGCCAATGCAATCCGCCGCAAGAAAGACAATTCCATAAGTCGTGCCGTTGATCTGGTTAAAAAGGGGGCTGCCAACGCCATGATTTCCGCCGGCAATACCGGCGCCGTAGTCGTGGCCGCCACGCTGAAATTGCGTACTCTGCCGGGCATTGATCGCCCCGCCATTGCCACGGTTATGCCGACGCCACAAAAGCCTTTTGTGCTTATTGATGCCGGAGCAAATACCGATTGTTCCGCGCGGTTAATGCTGCAATTTGCCGTAATGGGGCATATCTACGCGCAGAAAATTCTCGGGTGCTCTAGTCCCCGTGTTGGTTTGATGAGCGTTGGCACGGAGGATTCCAAGGGCAACGAGATTACCAAGGAGGCCTTTCGCCTGATCAGCGAATCCAAGCTCAATTTTTCCGGTAATATTGAAGGCCATGACCTTTACAAAGGCAACGTGGATGTGGCCGTCTGTGATGGGTTTGTTGGCAACGTGATCCTGAAGACCAGCGAAAGCGTGGTGCATGCTGTTGGTCATTGGATCAAGCAGGAATTCAGCCGCTCGCCGATCCGCGTGCTGGGCGCGCTGTTGTTGACGCATGCGCTTAAAGACATGAAAAAGCGAATTGATCCGGATCTCAGCGGTGGCGCTCCGCTCCTGGGAGTGAACGGAATATGCATCATTTCGCATGGCTCCTCCAGCGCGCGCGCCATATACCATGCCATCCGCGTAGCGCGTGATTCCTTCAACTGCCGGATCAACGAGTTGATTACGCAAACGATTGACGGCACCTTATGAAAACTAAATCCGTTGCTCACGAAAATGTGCCCAAGACGCTGCGATCGGTATCCATCGTCGGCACCGGTTCTTATTTGCCCAAGCGCGTTTTGACCAACGCCGATCTTGCCAAGATGATGGATACAACCGATGAGTGGATCACGACGCGTACCGGGATCAAGGAGCGGCATATTGCCGCTGCCGATCAAGCTACATCGGACTTGGCCACCGAAGCCGCCCGCCGGGCGCTCCGCCAAGCCGGTTTGACGGCCGAAGACCTGGATATGATTATCGTTGCCACGGTCACGCCGGACATGTTTTTTCCAAGCACCGCCTGTTTTGTGCAGAAGGCCCTCGGCGCCGCCAATGCCGTTTGCTTTGACCTTGAGGCGGCCTGTTCCGGATTTCTATTCGCATTGGAAACGGCCCGGCAGTTCGTTGGTTCGGGCGCCATCACGACGGCGTTGGTTATCGCCGCCGATAAGCTGACGGCTATTACCGATTGGCAAGATCGATCCACCTGTGTCCTTTTTGGCGATGGTGCCGGCGCCGCAATTGTTTGCAGCCGGCCTGGTGTTCGCGGTATTATTGCCACGGCCATGGCCTCGGACGGAAACTTGGGTCACCTGCTCACTATGCCCGGCGGCGGTAGCCGTAATCCGGCAACTGCCCAGACGGTCAATGATCGCTTGCACTTTTTGAAAATGGCTGGCAAGGAGGTGTTCAAGTATGCGGTGGGTTCTATGGTGAGCGCGTCCAAGGAAGTGCTGAAGAAAGCAAACATGACGGTTGATGACGTGGATTGCTTCATTCCTCACCAGGCCAACATGCGCATCATTCGGGCTGTAGGCGAGCGTCTGGGGTCGCCCTTTGAAAAATATTACAACAACCTTGAGCGTACCGGCAATATGTCGGGCGCCACGATTCCTGTGGCGTTCGATGAAGCGGTCCGCGCGGGGTTTATCAAGCATGGCAACATTGTTTTGATGATGGCCTTTGGCGGAGGATTTACCTGGGGCGCCACCCTGATGGAGTGGCGCCGGCCGGAGCCGTCCCCGCGTGGTAATGCCAAAACAGTCAGTATGTCCAATGCCCAGAAACGTCGGTTTTCAACCAATGCCAGCAACTTGTGGTGAGCGCGGCTGCGCTTGTAACCAGGCTGAAGTCGCTTGGGCTGAATGCTAAAAGACGGCATGTCCTGCGCGCCGGCAGCGAAACTGCGCCTTTGCCGCCTTGGCTGATTTGTTTCGGGCGTCTGTCCGGGATAATTCTTAATATAGTTTTGGTTTTTATGGCAGTTCAGCTTTTTTTTCGCATCTACTGGTGATTTTTTTATGAATGCTATTCTTTTTGCCGGGCAAGGTGCCCAGGGCGTCGGTATGGGCCGCGATTTGGCCGAAGCCTATCCGGAATGCATGGAGCTTTACACAAAGGCCAATGAAATTCTGGGTTATGATCTGGCGAGGATTTGCTGGGAGGGCCCGGAAAGCGAGTTGGTCAAATCCAACCATTGCCAACCGGCTATTTTCGTCACCAGCGCAGCCTGTTATCTGGCCTTGAGGCGCGAACGAAGCCCACTGGCAATCCAGTCAACGGCGGGGTTGAGCCTGGGGGAGTGGTCGGCGCTGTGGCTGGCGGAAGCTGTTTCATTCGAAGAAACCTTGCGCATTCTGGAAGCCCGCGGCCGGTTCATCCAGGAAGCCTGTGAGGAGCGTGCCGGCGCAATGTTGAGCGTCATCGGACTCGATCCGGAGAAACTTAAAATGGCTGCGGCGGCCGCCGGTGTCGAGGTTGCCAATTACAATTCGCCCGAGCAAATTGTGCTTTCCGGCCC
>CAYYBV010000144.1:3495-5328 GCA_964469675.1 uncultured Verrucomicrobiota bacterium | reverse complement strand
CCGATGCCTCCGCATACATCACCGGCACCAATATTCCGGTGGATGGCGGCTACACCGCAAAATAGGGGACCATAACATACGAGCACTCAAAAGGGGTCATGACCGCATGCCTGATCAACAGCTAAAATTTGGCGTATCGCAGGCCATAATCAATCCGGTAAAGACCTGTTCGCTGGCCGGGTATTTCGATGCACGCCCATGGGTAAGCATCCTCGACGACCTGCAGGCGCGCGCGCTGGTATTCGCGCGGGACAATCAATATTTCGGCATCGTTCAGTTTGACCTGGTCACCATCCCTTGGACTTTTTACAACGCGTTCCTGGAAAAGCTGGGAAACAGATCGCCGTTGAACCGGAACAACCTGGTCATTACCGCGACCCATACGCATACCGCTCCGGAAATAAGGGAGATCAAGCCCGGCTACGACGACGCTTACGTTAAAACGACCGTGGCGAAAGCCGTTGGCGCCCTTCTGCAAGCGCTGGACAACATGGAGGCCGTCACGCTCTGGTCCGCCCGGACGGCCGACAACCGTTTCGCGTTCAACCGCCGTTACTGGATGCGGGACGGGCGCGTGGTAACCAACCCGCCCAAGCGCGACCCTAACATTGACCGGCCCGAAGGCGCGACCGACCCGGAAATACCAGTGCTGGCAGTCAAGGACGGGCGGGGGCACGTCAGGGCCGTGCTGGCCAACATCGTCAACCATGCCGACACGATTGGCGGAAACTCGGTTTCGGCGGACTGGCCTGGTTTTTTCCGCAGGAAAATACAGGCGGACGCCGGCGCAGAAAGCATAGTTTTTCCATTGATCGGATGCGCCGGGAACATTAACCACCTGGACGTCAAAAACCAGGATACGCAAGCTTCCTATGCCGAGGCCGAGCGGATCGGCAACGGTTACGCCGCAACCGTGATGGCCGCGCTTAAAAACCTCAAGCCGGTGCCGGTCGCCATATTCAAAACCGCCTCGCAGGCAATCACCTTGCCGCCCAAGCAGATTCCCGCACACGAGGTAAGCGAAGCCCGGCGCTTGCTGGCAAAACTCGCTACGGAAGGCGCCACGGACGAACACCGCGCGCTCCACTCGGTGGACCTGGCCAAAAACAATCCGGCCGTGCTGCGCTATTTTGCTGAACAACTGCTGAAGGTGGCTGCGGATAAGACCGCCAAACAATTCACGCTTAACGTGCTGGCCGCCGGTGATATCATGATCGTGGCCCTCCCTGCGGAACCATTTGTCGAGATCGGGCTCAAGGTAAAAAACGAGATTTTCAAAAATAAGCTGGTGTTTGTTGTGTCGCATTCCAACGGCACGGGCAGCGCAAGCGTCGCCGGCTCGTATATCCCCAATTCCTGGAATTACGGAAGGGGCGGCTACGAAACCACCGCGCGGTCGAATCCACTGCCTGAAAATACCGCGGAAACGCTTATCGCGGCCGTTAAAAAAATTAACACACAATTAACGACAAATATTGAGAAGTGATGGTCGGACTGAACAAATCAGGCCACAAACTAAATTCAAACAGGCTAAAACCTATGCGCATCCGGGATTCTATTGTCATTTATAACGAAACCTTCCGCTACATTGCCAAAACATACGGGCGCGCCCGGATCAACGACCCATGGGCCGCCATCTCAAAGGAATGATGCTGGCATTTGCGGCGCCTGGTCAAGGAAAAAGGCATGGATGGCGTTTATGAATACTGGGCCAGCCCGGCCGGAACCTTGAAACGCGCAAAGGCCCCTGGAATTTACCAAAGATTAACCGGCGCGCAAGCCGGTTACCGGCCTGCGCCGCGATAAATGATTTTGCCGGCCACGATTGTATAA
>CAYYBV010000144.1:0-3485 GCA_964469675.1 uncultured Verrucomicrobiota bacterium | reverse complement strand
CACGGCCGGCCTTGATTTCGCCCTTATTCAGGCCGAGTAAAACGGCCTGGCTGCGCGCACACAGTTGGCTGGCCTTGCCCAGGTCCTGGCCGAAAATGCGCGTGGCATTACGGAAACAATCTATCGGCGTCAGGGCGCTGCCGGCCAGTTCCAGGCCACGATCCAACAACCGCACCCCGTCATTCGCCCCTTTAATCACAACGCGCCCCCAGCCCTGCGGCAAAATGTATTCGCCGGGCGTCAGGCCGGCGCCGAAATTACCGTCGGTTACAAAAACGAGGCCGGCGGCGGGCTTGCAACGCAACGCCTTTTCCACCAGGATCGGGTTTACGTGGGTACCATCCGGAATTATTTCACACGTCACGCGATCTTCGATCAGCAGGTAATCCACCAGGCCGGCGGGATATACGCCTTCATCCGCATCGACGACCACGGGCAGATCGAAAGTGTCAAACAGATGCGTAACCAGCCGCGCACCGGCGTCCACGGCCAAGCGGGCCTGATCCAAGCTGGCCTTGGTATGCGCCAGGCTGCAAACAATGTTCTGCCCGGTCAGGAACCGGATCTCCTCCGGAGCGCCGGGCAGTTCCGGGGAAATGTCCCATATTTTTACATAGCCCTCCCCGGCTTTCAGCAGCATATCGGTAAGCTTGCGGCTGATCGGCGCCAAATCACGGGGAATCCCGGCGCCGGTATTGGCCAGATAGGGTGACTCCAGGCGAAAGCCGCCGACCTGCGGCGTCCGCCGCAGATGATCGGTCTCAAGCAGATGACGCCGCAAGTGATCGGCGCTTTCCTCCGGCGGACCGAACAATGTGGGGAAAAAAGTCGTGGCGCCCCGGGCGGCTTCCTGTTCGGCAAACACCGCCAGGTTACCGCCAGCGGATTCACGCCCGATCCCATGGGTATGAATGTCGATTAAGCCCGGCACAATGTATGCGTCCGAGGCATCCAGAACTTCATCCGCCTTGATTTTTGTACCGACACGGGTGATGCGCCCGCGCTCCACCAGAATCGAGGCGCAGGCCAATTGCCCATCGGGACCCAAGACCTGGCCGTTGACAATCACAAGGGGCATCTGCGCAGATTCCATTAGGCGCGTCCTTTCTTGCGGAATTTTGTTTTCCGCTTGCGCAAACCCTGTCCCCACTGATCAAGCAGCGTCGTGCAATAATTGCGCAGCGCGCCAACGTCCGCGCCGATATTGATGAATTGGTAGCCCATGTCGATCAGCTCATTCATGCCCGCCGGATTGCCGACCGTCCCGGCCAGCTTGCCATGGCGGCGGGCGGCGGCGGCGACCTGCTTGCGGGCCGCCGCAATCCGTGGGTCATTCCAGGCTCCGGGCGCGCCGATACCATGGCTGTAGTCGCCCGGGCCGAAAAACAGCATATCAATCCCGGGCACCGCCGCGATGGCCTCCAGTTCCGCCATGGGTTCCGGGTCCTCGATCTGGACGATCACGAACCGTTCCCGGTTAGCCTGCTTGAGGTACTCGACAAAGTCCAGGTTACAGTAAGCGCCATCGGCGTTGCCACCATCCGCCGGGCGCCGGCCCACAGGATGAAATTTTGTCATGCGGGCCACGGCTTTCGCATCGGCCAGGCTCATGATATGCGGCACCATGATGCCCACAGCGTCAAGCTCGAGGGGCTTGATATAGTCGGAATAACCGCCGCGGCTGACACGGACGATTGTATCAACATTATATACTTTGGCGGCCAGAATTTGTTTTTCAATCATGCTCCAATCCGAGGCCGTATGCTCCATATCCAGCCAGATACAGTCAAAGCCCAGCATCGCGGCTATTTCCGCAACCCGGCTGCTGTCAATATTCAACTTGATGCAACTCACCACATCACCCCGCCGCATTTTCCGCAAAACTTGGCTGGGCCGCATCGTGACCCGGCTTGATTGCACGCTGACAGGTTTCATACATACCCCTTTTCTCTGAAAGCAGTCGAACCCACCGCAAGCGGGTGGACTGTTAATTTAATATCGACCATGGTTTTGGTTACGCTCGCTTCAATCCCGCGACGGAGCGGACTACTTGGCGACTTTGGACCACATCACCGGCGAAACCACCTTTTCGGGCAATTCGGGCACCGCCCGGCCAATCGCTGCAGTCAAACTTGCATCCAACGGCCCCTTGGCAAACAAGGCAATGTTCTGCCGGACTTGATCAAGCGATTCCACGCCCGTAATGATACATGTAACGCCCGGCTGACTCAACATATAGCGCAGGGCCAATTCGGCCATGCCCATTCCCGCTTCCGCCGCCAACTCCGTTAATTTGCGCCTTATGGGAATCACCGCCTGTAATTCCGCCGGAATATCGCGCTCCGGCATCAGGACCAGCCCCTGGAGATAAACGCTCCGGATAAAAACGGCCACACCGCGCTTATGCGCTTGCGTTAACGCGCCGGAACGGATATGGCGCGGATCAAGAATATTGGCCGGAACTTGCAAAGCCTCGGCGGCGCCGCCGGACGCCAGCGCGAGCGCCGTATCCGGCCGGGCATCACAAGAGACGCCGACATGCCGGATCAAGCCCTCTTTTTTGAGGGCTTGCAGCACATCCAGATGGCAGCTGTCGCTGGCCCGGTGGAAAAGGCAGACCGGCAGGGCATCCATCCGGAGCCGTGATAACGAAATGGTTACCGAATTTCTGATGAACCGCTCAACCGCCGCGCGGGTGACGCAATCCGCGGAAATGGCCGGTATCTTCGTAACAACGATCACCTGATCGGCCAGAGCAAGCTCTGCCAGCGCCCGGCCGATAAGCTCCTCGCTCTGCCCATACGCGGCGGCCGTATCCAGGCAGTTCACCCCACCCTCACAGGCACAGGCCAGGATCGCGCGCACATCCGCATAAGAAGGTTGACCATTTTTATTGGCAATGCCGTAAGGCATGCCGAACTGGACGGTGCCCAGCATCAATCGGGACAACTGATATTCCGCAAACACGGAGGTTTTCATATACACCCGCTCCTCATAAAATGGTTTTTGACGCCGACCCGTCCCAAAAAATCGCACACCGGCATGGCCAAGCGTCTTGCTATGCATGCGTGCGTCAGGGTTTCTTTCTACGAATCAAGCCTTCACAGCGCGCCTCGGCGCAATGCGTCAAGTCTTTGCAATACTCCAGCCCCAGCGGCTCCAGCACTCTGCTGTAAAGCGCATCACAGTGCTCGCAATAGTCCGGATAGGGCGTGATATGCCGGAATTCCAGCAGGCGTCCCTTGGACGGGCAGCGGTGCATGGCGAAGCGAAGCTCTCCTTTTTCCTCATCCAGTTCCATGGTAAAGTCGGCGGCTTCCTCGTTGAGGGTCCGGGACCAGTACATCCAGCATCCGCGCAAGCCGTGCTTTTCAACCAAGTCCCGCAAATTGCCGAGGAAATTATCGGACAGATAATTCCAGAATTCCACGACCTTGGCCTTGCCGCCCTGCTTATCGAGGAACTTGAAGAGTTCACTGTAGGCC
>CAYYBV010000143.1:621-5332 GCA_964469675.1 uncultured Verrucomicrobiota bacterium | reverse complement strand
CTGGCAACGCCCAAATTTGAGGTGGCCTTGTGGGTCAAGGTCGCATGTGCCCTGACCATGGCCGCCGGTACGGCCATGGGTGGCTGGCGGATTATCAAGACCATTGGCCACAAGATGGTGCGCCTGCAGCCGGTTCACGGGTTCGCCGCTGAAACTACGGCGGCAGCCGTTATTCAGGTGGCCACGCATTGGGGTATTCCACTCTCCACCACGCATGTAATTTCGTGCGCCATCATGGGCGTGGGCGCCACCAAGCGGCTGAGCGCAGTTAAATGGGGGATTGTTGGCAAGATGGTCTGGACCTGGCTGCTGACTCTGCCCGTTACCATATTGCTGGCTTACGCTGTTCATCGCACCCTGATGTTGATTGTCAAATCATGGTAACTCCTTGAATTTTCACAAACGCGCTTTAATCCGACAAATCATCGGCTGGACCCTGTTCATCACCGGCGTGGCCGGATTGTTCCTGCCGGTGCTGCAGGGATGGTTGTTTATCGGCGCCGGCGCGCTCCTGCTCGCGCCGCACATCCGGATGTTTCACCGGCTCGCCGCCTGGATCCATCTGCGTTTTCCATTTTTGCGCAAAGGCCTGCGAAAATTCCGGCATTTTCAGAAACCCAAAAGCTTTCATGCCTCCTTACGGCATCCGGATTAATGCCCATGCCAGCGTACCGCAGACGGCCCGGGCATCCATTTTGGAATTGTGCATCGCGGTTAATTTTGGATAATGGCATCGTTTTATTCGTTGCCACATTTCTTTAAAACAAGGATATCAACCATGCCCGGTAACGTTATCGTGGCGCAGTCCGGCGGACCGTCACCGGTGATCAATAATTCTTTGCGCGGCATCTTGGATGCCTGCATGGAACAGCCCTCCCGGTTTGGCAAGGTCTACGGAGCCTGGCACGGGATTGAAGGCGTGCTGAAGGAAGAACTGTTGGACCTATCCGCCCAGGCGGCTCAAGAAATTGCCTTGCTGGCCACCACGCCCGCCTCCGGCGCCATCGGGACCTGCCGTTACAAGATCAAGGACGGTCAATCCCGGGACTTTGACCGGATCATCGCGGTCATGCAGGCGCATAATATCGGTTATTTTTTTTATATTGGCGGCAACGATTCCATGGACACCGCGCATAAGATCAGCCGGATTGCCCGGGACAAAGGCCTGGACCTGATCGCCACCGGTGTGCCCAAAACAATTGACAATGATGTTGGCGACTCCGAATTCAAACTGATTGACCACACACCGGGCTATGGATCGGCCGCGCGTTACTGGGCATGTTTGTTCCAGAACGCCAATGAGGAAAACGCCGGTTCCGCTACGTCTGACCCCGTGTTGGTGATCCAGATGATGGGCCGCAAAATCGGATTCATTACGGCAACGGCGCGACTGGCCGACCCACAACGCCGATTTCCTCTGCAAATTTACATGCCCGAATCCCGCCTGAATCTTGCGCAGCTTGCGGATAATGTCAATGACGCGCTCAAACGCCGTGGCCGCTGTATTGTGGCACTCAGCGAAGGATTCGATGTGGGCGATATTGGCGCGGCGCAAGACGCCTTTGGACACGTCGAATTCGGCGCCAGCGATTCAACGGCCCAACAAGTGGTCGTGTCGTATTTAAATGCCAAGGGATTGCCTGCCCGCGGGTTGGCCCGCGGTCAGGCGCCCGGCACTGATCAGCGCTCCACCTCAACGTTTATCTCCACCGTCGACCTGGATGAGGCCTACCGGGTCGGCCGGCATGCGGTTGAAATTGCCGCCTGCGCCGGCAACGGCTGGATGGCCACCATCCTGCGTGTGCCGGCCCGAGAATACGCAGTGCGCTTTGACAAAGTTCCTTTGGCGCAGGTGGCAAATAGCGAACGGGCCTTCCCGCAAGCCTGGTTGAGTCCAAACAAAACCGATGTTACCGATGATTTCCTGCGCTATGCCCAGCCGCTCATCGGCACACAGTGGGTCAAGATTCCATTGGAGCAAGGTATCCAGCGTTTTGCCAGACTCCAGCCGATCTTTGCCGAAAAAAAATGTCCGAAATATATACCAGAGGCATATGCATCCGGCTATGCAACGGCTCAATAGTCTCAAACCGGTAAAATCAAAAATAAAAGGCGCCTATAGAAAACAAATTATGAATGCCAAGCGTAAAATTAAAAAACCAGCGGCCATTGTCTATTTTGGTTCGGCACATCTGGAACGCGCGGAAGCCTCGGCGAGCCTGCCAGCCAAGCTGGAGCGCATCCTCAAGAAGGTTGATTTGGCGCGCCTGTGTCGGGGCGCCCGGGTGCCCATCAAAATGCATTTGGGTGGCGGACTCGGCTACACCATGATCCACCCGGTATTTGTCAAGGTCGTGGTCGAGGCCGTCAAGGCGGCGGGGGGGCGGCCATTTGTCCTGGATGGGGTATTTGACACGATTGCCACGGCAGCCGCCCGGGGCTATACGCCGGAAACACTGGGCTGCCCGGTCGTCTCCGCCGGTGGCATCTATGATTCGCACGTTGTGACCCGGGCGGTTGACTTTCCCGGGCTTGATAAAATCAACGTGTTTGGTGAAATCTGGAATGCGCCCTGCCTGATTAACTTTTCACATATCAAAGGGCACGGCAATTGCGGTTACGGCGGTGCCTGCAAGAATATCGCCATGGGGTGTGTGGATAAGACCACACGCGTAAGCCTGCACGCCTTGAGCGGGAATATTGACTGGATCAAAAGCCGCTGCCGCCTGTGCGGCCGGTGCATCAAGGCTTGCGACACTGGCGCGATCAGCTTGAATAAAAAAGACAAGTCCATCAATTTTTTCTGGCATGATTGCCGGCTCTGTGCCCATTGTGTGACCGCCTGTCCACACGCGGCGCTGGTGATCAAGGCACAGGACGGTTTCCGTCGTTTCCAGGAAGGCATGGCCGTGGCAACCAAAACCATCTTGGACTCCTTCGCCCCCTCGCGTGTCCTGCACATCAACCTGCTGACTAACATCTCCATGCTGTGCGACTGCTGGGGCTTGAGTTCGCCCAGCATTGTTCCAGATATCGGCGTAATGGCATCCCATGATATGGTGGCCATCGAAACGGCGACGCTCAAGGCAATCAAACCACAACATTTCATTCCCGGAAGCCTGATCGGCGATCGCCGCCTGGTCAAAGGCCGGCATCTACTTGAGCAAATTCACGGCAAGGACCCGCTGGTGCAAATTCACGCACTCGAACAACGCGGGGTGGGACGCTCCGCCTACCGGCTGGTGGAAGTGAGCTGATAATTCCGCAAGATAGCTGGACGGCATTATGGCGGATGAAATTTGGATGGCAAAAGAATTGACCCGGTTACGAGCACAGGGCCTTGAACGCCAGCTCCAGGTTATGCCGGATGCGGGTGGCGTATTGATACTGGAAGGTCAGCGCGTTCTTAATTTTTCCAGTAACGATTATTTAGGATTGGCCCACGCGCCGGCGGTTGTCGCCGCGGCAGAAAAAGCCTTGCGGCATTGGGGCTCCGGCGCCACTTCCTCTCGCTTGGTGGTCGGCACGCTCCCCTGTCATGCCGAACTGGAAAGCCGACTGGCACAATTCAAGGGCTATGCGACGGCACTGGTGTTCGGGAGCGGCTATCTCGCGAATATTGGCACGGTGTCCGCCTTGGTCGGCCGGCATGACCGGGTCCTGATCGATAAGCTGGCACATGCCAGCCTGATCGATGGCGCAATCTTAAGTCGTGCCAGTATTCATCGCTTTCAACATAATGATGTTGAGCACCTGTTAGGCCTATTGCGCAAAAAACCATTATCCGCGCGCGATTTGATCATAACCGAATCAGTTTTCAGCATGGATGGCGACCTGGCGCCTCTGCGCGAGATTGCCCGGGCGGCACATGAACATGGCGCCATGCTCATGGTGGACGAAGCACATGCCTGTGGAATATGGGGGCCCGGAGGAACGGGGCTGATCAGCGAATGGCAACTCCAGCCGAACGTGGCAGTGGCCATGGGCACGCTAAGCAAGGCGCTGGGTACCGGCGGCGGCTTCGTTGCCGGGTCGGAGATGCTCAAACGCTGGCTGACCAACCATGCGCGGTCATTTATTTTCAGCACGGGCCTGCCGCCGCCTTGCGCCGGTGCCGCCCTAGGCATACTGGATATTCTGGAGCAGAACAAAGGATTGGGCGCCGACCTGCTACACCGGGCCAATGTGTTTCGCAAGCGGCTCCAGTCAGAGGGTTTTAACACCGGCGCTTCCGTCAGCCAGATTGTGCCGGTCATCATCGGTGATAATCAAAAGACGCTGGCACTCGCCCGCCGCCTGCGTAGCCATGCAATCTTGGCCGCACCCATCCGTCCGCCAACCGTCCCGCCGGGCACGGCGCGCTTGCGGCTTTCCGTAACCATGGCGCATACCCCTGAAGATTTGGACCGCGCAGCGGCAATCATGGCTAGCGTCGCACGGGAGGAAAAATTGCTTTGAAAAACATGCCGCTCGTCTTGATTGCCGGGTGGGGGCATACAGCGGACGCGATGCTTCAACTGCAATCCGACCTAAAGGGGTATACCTCACAGCTAACTTCAACGAGCGCTTTGTGGCACACGCAGCCCCATGCGGCTTTGCCACGCTTGCCCGCCCTTTCGCAATATGCGACGGGACTGCATAATCTGCTAACGTCTTTCGGCGGGCGCGTTGGCGTTATACACCACCTTGAATGTGCCTTTGGCCGTCCACT
>CAYYBV010000143.1:0-611 GCA_964469675.1 uncultured Verrucomicrobiota bacterium | reverse complement strand
AAACGGCGCAGGCCTGCCCGGGGTTGATCCGGCGCCTTGTCATAATTAGCGGCACCGCACACTTCTGTGTTGACCACGGCGAGTTTCCCGGTGTCGGCGTAACCGTTTTGCGCGCCATGGCCCGGGGATTGCGCCGGAACTCGGACGACGTGCTAGCTGCCTATTATAAGAACGTGCATGCGCCCAAAAGTGAACCATGTTCCACCACGCACTCTACCGCCGTCGTCCGGCGGGACTGCGCCGAATTATTGCAAGGCCTTAATTATCTGCAACGCACAGATTTGCGGGATGGCTTGGCCAAACAGATAACGCCGACCTTGGTACTGCATGGGCGAAAAGATCGCATTGTGCCTTGGCAGGCCGGCGAGTGGTTGAGCCGGGCCCTGCCGGTCAGTTGCTGGCATTGTTATGAAAATTATGGCCATGCCTTGCCGCTGCAGGCATCATTACTGGTGGCGGACGATATTCGTGTTTTTTTGGAGGCGCATCGTGAAGATCAGGGATGAGCACAAGGCTGTTGCCGCACGTTTTTCGACCGCGGCCCCTACTTATGACGCCTCGGCTCTCATCCAGCGCGCGGTGGCAGAACGCCTGGGATCCATGCTGGCCGG
>CAYYBV010000142.1:0-5335 GCA_964469675.1 uncultured Verrucomicrobiota bacterium | reverse complement strand
GTGCCTGCTCGCCGCAACCAGGGCGAGAAAGCTGGACGCAGCACCAAAAAAATGACGTTTTATTCATGAACCACGACAAAGTCACAAACGTGAAAATTACGGGGATTGGAGGCATGGGCATCCTGACGGCCGCCGGAATGCTGGCGGAAGCCGCCTTGCTGGAAGGATATGATGTCAAGCGCGCGGAGCTGCACGGTATGAGCCAGCGGGGCGGTGCGGTGACAAGCGACATCAGGTTCGGCGCAAAAATATTCAGCCCGATGATCCCCGATGGCGAAACGGATTACCTGCTGCTCATGGCCACGGAACCGGACGACGCTTTCCGGCCGGAGCTGCGCTTGGGTGGGTTTATCATATCATCCATGATCTTGAATTCCGCCGAGCTTCCCCCTAAAAAGGGCCGCAATACCGCCATGCTTGGCGCGTTGAGCGTCAAACTTGATTTCCGGCGTGAAACCTGGATAAATGTTTTGCAAAAAACATTCGGCCAGGAACTGAGCGCACCCAACATCGCCTGGTTTAATCTCGGCTACACCATAATGAACCAAATCATCGCGGGGCAACAACCATGAACACTACATCCATCAAGCGCCGCAATTTGCCCGCAGTCTCGGCGCCTGATTTCATGCCACTGAAGAAGCTCCGGACGCTGCAGGCGCAGCACCTGCGGGCAACCGTTGAACACGCCTACGCCAAAGTGGCGCGCTTCAGGAAAAAGATGGACGCCCTTAAATTAAAACCGGGGCATATCCGGCACATTGATGACGCCCGCCTGCTCCCTTTCACCGAAAAAGCGGACCTAATTGCAAATTATCCCTTCGGCCTGTTCGCCAGCCCCATGCAGGATGTTGTCCGGCTGCACGCCTCGAGCGGCACGACGGGCAAACCGATCGTCGTCGGCTACACTGCGCACGACATGGCCGCCTGGCAAAACGTGGTGATGCGCACGCTGGCCGCGGCGGGCATGCATCGCGGGGATATCCTGCAAAATGCTTTCGGCTACGGCCTGTTCACCGGAGGTCTCGGCCTGCATTATGGCGCCGAAGCGCTTGGCGCGACGGTCATCCCTATTTCCGGCGGGAACACCGAGCGCCAGATAATGTTGCTCTGCGACTTCAAGGTTACCGCCATCTGTTGCACGCCGACCTATTTTATTCACCTCATGGAACAGGCCGGCAAAATGGGGGTTGACCTGAAAAAGCTTCCGCTCCGGCTCGGAGTTTTCGGGGCAGAACCGTGGACCGAAGCAATGCGCCGGTTCATTGAAAAAGGAACAGCGCTTAAGGCTTTTGACATTTACGGCCTGACTGAAATAACCGGTCCGGGCGTAGCAACGGAATGCGACCGGCATTGCGGGTTGCATGTCTTTGAAGACTATTTTTACCCGGAAATCATAGATCCCGTCAGCGGCAAAAGTCTGCCGGACGGTGAGGAGGGCGAACTCGTGCTCTCTACCCTGCGGAAAGAGGCCATCCCCATGCTCCGTTACCGGACGCATGACATGACCGCCATACTGCCGGAACCGTGCGCCTGCGGACGAACTCTGCGCCGGATCCGGCGGATCAACCGCCGCAGCGACGACATGTTCATCGTCCGCGGGGTAAATGTTTTTCCTTCACAGATCGAGACCGCGTTGCTCAAAATTGAATGGGCGCTGCCGCATTACCTGATTATTCTTTCCCGGGAGAAAGGGCTTGACCAGGTGGAAGTACAGGTGGAAGTGACCAAGGAAGTGTTCAGTGACCGAATCAGCGAAATGGAAAAACTTCGCGGGGAAATCAGCCGGTCGATCGAACACGTCGTCGGATTGCGCATGAACGTAAGGCTTGTGGAACCGCAAACCATCGAGCGCAGCCAGGGAAAAGCAAAACGAGTCATTGACCGGCGCATTACGCGCCCAGGAGACATGCCATGAAAATTCATCAGATTTCGGTGTTTCTGGAAAACCAGCCCGGGCGTCTTACCAAACCATGCGCTGCGCTGGCGAGTGCGGGAATAAACATTTTCACCATTTCACTGGCCGACACGCAAAACTTTGGAATTCTCCGGATAATTGTCCAAGACTGGCAAAAAGCGTGCAAAGTCCTCGAAAAATCGGGCGCGGTTATCAAAACCAGCGAGGTAATCGCCATAAAAGTGCCCGACACCCCCGGCGGACTTTCTGAAATACTGCATGTGCTTGAGCAGGCCGGAATCAACATTGATTACATGTATGTGTGCACCACCAAGCGCGGCAGGAACAATATTCTCATACTGCGCTTTGACAAGGTGGACCAAGCCGTGCAAATTCTCAAGAAATCAGGCATAGGCATAGTTGACCAAGCTTCCATCTTTGCGCAATAATCACTCCACGCCTGCGGAACAAAGCTGACATAGCCGTCCTCGTTTCGGGTCCGGTTTGCCCATGCGCGCATACAATTTTAAAACATTGTGTGGACGCTATTGCGGGCCCCGTCAAATTCAGATTTCGGCCTACTACCCCTTTATGCCCCGCGGGCAGGCCACCCACTAGTAAGCATAAAACGGCGCTCCGCACGGCAAAGGCGCTGGGTCTATATTTTCACACAGGCCTCGAACAGCGCTTTGATATTGCCGACCGGAATATCCGGCAGGATGGCCTCATGCGAAGGCGAAATAACAAACCCGGTCGGGAAGATTTTCCTGATTGCCATTACATTGGCATAAACCTCGGCCGGCGTACCGCGCACGAGCAGATTCTGGGCGTCAATACCGCCGCAAAACGAAACCCTGTTTCCAAAATCTTTTTTCAAGCCGGCCGGGTCCATCCCGGCGGCAAGCGCCTGCACCGGATGAATCGCATCCACGCCCAGCGCAATCAGATCGGGAATAATATCCCGGATCGCCCCGCAGGAGTGATGAATCACCTTGTAGCCGTAAGATTTGGCCTGCGTAATCAGCCGGCACGTGCCAGGGAAAACGAAACGCCTTAAAAGATCGGGCGAAAGCATGAGGGACGTCTGACTGCCGAAATCATTCCCGATCAGCACCGCGTGCATGCGGTTGCCGCAGGCTTCATAAAATATTCGGTTGGCCTTCAGATAAAATTCCGTGATCCGGTCAATCACCGCCTGGAATAATTCCGGAGCCTCCAGCATGCGCATCAGCGCGGTTTCCATGCCAAACGCGGCACAGGCGTCCTGAAAGTGCGCCGACCACATGATCCCCATGGCGGCATATTCCGGCGGCGCGGCCGTTATGGCCTTGCGGCACTCATCCCGGCTCATATGCTCCGCGGGGTCCGGCCAGTGAAATTCACCTATGCGCGCCGGATCGTCAATGTCCTCGAAAAAACCCGGGGCCGTAAGCGTGCGCGCTTCGTAAGCGGCTTGGCTTTTTTTGGCAAAATTGAAAGCACAGGCGATATGATTGGCGGGCGGACAATGGTAGGGCACCTCGATCGGCCAGATATCATCATCAATTTTTTGCTTCAATGCGCCAATGCCCGCAACTCCAAAATAAGACTGGAGCCCCGGCAGGGCATCAACGGCAGGCAACCCAAGCCAGGCGGCCGGGCGGTCAACTGGCTTGCGTTCCACCGTCGCTAAAAATCGCTCGAAATGTTTCATTTGGTTGGCACCGGCAATTCATTTTAAAGCTGCTTCGATTGCTTTACCCGCCACCGCACCCGCCGGCAAACTTTTTACCGGGCGGTCAAACTCGAGTTTAATCACCAGCAATTCGTTTGCCAGGCGCTCAACCGGCAGGTTATAAAGACGTAAAGCGGTTACAACCGGCTTCAGATGCAGAATGGGCAGTCGGTTGAGATCAAAGCTCACCCTCTCGCCCGTGTTAAGCAGGGTTGCCCGCACCGGCAAAATATTCACCGCATCCAATATGACCGCAGTTGTCTTCGGCTCTTTGAAAAGATGAACATATAAAATATTATCCCTGGCGGTCAGAATGATATCCTGGCTGGTGGATAATCCACAGGCCAAGCTGGCATCCCGCCACGCTTCGCCAACCCGGTTGTACCAGCGGCCGAGCGCCTGCAATATGCGCAACGGTTCCGGTGGAATAAGGCCGTCCGCATCGGGTCCGACATTAAGCAGGAAATTGGCCCCTTTGGACAGCATCAGATCCATGCGGTGCATCAGATAGTGCGGCGTAAAATAGTCTTCATCCTTGCGGAAGCCCCAACTCTGGGAGCCGAGTGATTCACAGGCCTCCGTCGATTTGGTAAACGATTCGACTGCACAAACTGATGGGTCATAATCGCGTTCCGGAGTTCCAAAATCACCCTCGTCCCATCCGCGGTCGTTGATCACGCAGGATGGTTGCAGCTCGCGGATTAAAGCGTTAATCGATCGGTCAATCGTCTCCGCGCGATTGGCGTCCCACCAGAACACATCGAGCGCGCCGTAGTGGCTGCAAAGTTCCCGAACCTGGGTGCGAACCGATTGCATGTATTTGGCATAATCCGGCTCATCGCCGGGCTCGGCGGCGGCTTCATGAATTTTACCGGTGCGCGGATAATTTTGATGAAGGTTGTCCAGGGCCGAAAAATAAACGCCAAACCGAAAATTACGGCGGTGGCAAGCATCGGCCAACAGACCGACAATATCCTTTTTGAACGGCGTGTTGGTGATTTTGAAGTCCGATACGGCGCTGTCGAACATGCAGAAACCGTCAATATGCTTGGCGGTCAGCACAATATACCGCATGCCGCATTCCTCGGCCAAGTCGAGCCATTGATCGGGATTAAAAGCTTGCGGATTAAAGCGGGAAGCGATCCGGCGATATTCGGCGCGCCCCATCCGGCCACGGTATTGTTCCTGTTCGTGCCAGCCGTTAATGGCGTAAATCCCCCAGTGAACGAACAGGCCAAATTGCGCCCTGAAAAACCAGTCTCGGTCATCGTGAAATTGAAACATATGGGTTGCACCTTTAATATTCAAGAACCGCTACAAATCGCAAGAAGATTGTGGCGCACTGCGGCCCTCCTGATTACGGGACCACCTGAACTTTTGGGAAGCCCTGTTCTTGCGTGGTATTTTACTCCTGTTTCCTTGCCTGTCCAGCGCATTCAAATGGCGTTTATTGCCCCGAGGCCCCATGGGGTTTTGCGCATTTATGCTCCATGTGCCATGCTCTCAATATATTTCCGGCTTACTTCATCGTCCAGAACAAATGTGCGCCCAAATACGCGTCGCGCAACCGGCAATTGAAACTTTCAAGTAGCCCGTTTTCCAACGGCTTCCCTGGTCAAATCAAGTCCCGTCGCACACCCTGCCGACATATGTCCAGGCATCCATCGCGCGTGACTGGATTTCCTTGCCATTATCCGCCTGGATAAATTTTGGCGTCGGGCCCAGTA
>CAYYBV010000141.1:0-5354 GCA_964469675.1 uncultured Verrucomicrobiota bacterium | reverse complement strand
TCAGGCCGCACTCGCCGTTAGTGAGCACCCGCATGAATTGCTTCGTGCCGGGATAAGCGGCGTTGGTGCTCGGCGGCGTATAAGATGAATCATCCGAACCATTGGTGACCGAAAGCGTTCCCGTCAAGGCTGGCTCTTGATAATAGACAAACAACCCGGGAATATCATCTCCGGCGGCGAGATGCGCCAGGTTTTCTTCCGAAAAACCGATGCCGATGGCAATCCTGCCGCCACCGCCACCGCCACCGCCACAAGTAGAAGAATATCCACGACTACCATCGGCGAAGATATTGCCATTGCCCGACAAACTGAGGCATGCAATAAACACGCCGCCACCCGATCCGCCGGCATTGGCACTAAGATTACCGGCGCCGGCATTGGCGTTAATCTCGCCATCGAGCGCGACCGCGCCGCTGGCAAAAATCTGGACAAGACCGCCGCCACTGCCCCCGTATTTAGCCGGTGCATATGAACCGGAGGACCCGCCGCCGCTGCCGGGCAACGCCGGAAAGTTTGCTATGCCACATTCCAGTCCGGCCCTGGCGTCCGCGTCTGCCCCATGGCCACCTTTGCCGCCATGCCCGGCACCACCAGCGCCCTCGGTAGCCGCCCCCCCACCATAGCCGCGACCCGGCCCGCTGGCGGGGCCATTGTTCCGCCCGCCCCAATATCCTTTGCCCTCCAGATCGATTTCAGCGCCTGATTGCAAGTTAAAATCGGAACACACCACCCAAATCCGGTTAGACATTTGCGGCGAGTTGCTGAACGCCGCCGGCAGGGTCAGAATCCCATTTTTACTGACCGTGACGTTGGTGGCATCCAGCTTGGTATTCCAGTTGCTGAAGATCAGCCTGGCATTGGTAATCGCAAAAGAGGCCAGGGCGGCCGTGGAATTGGTCAGCAGGACAAAGCCGTTGGTGATCTTTACCGTGTCGCCGGCCGCCGGCCAGGTCGCGCCGCCATCCCAGTTCGCCGCGGTGAACCAGTTGCCGGTCGTGGATGAGGCCGCCTTCCAGACGCGGTCGGCGGCCCGCGCGCCGGTGAGCGGCAGCAGGCAAACCAGCGCCAGCAAAATCAGCATGCGCATTGGATGTAATTTAACAAGCATTTTCGGCGTTTTTTATTAAATTATTTGAAGTCAAAAATACAATCAACACTACTGAAAGTCAAACTATTAATTGGCACGGGCCGGGGGATGCCATCGCCGGAAAATCAGATTGCCGGGCAGGCCGAATCATGCAGAGCATCAGGCGGAAAGCGCCGCCGGCCTGGTTGGCAGGCGCTTTTCCACCATGACCTCATAAATCTTGGAACGCCTGATTTTGCGCACGATAAAAACCAGATCCCCAAACGGAATCGCGTGCTCGATGGGCGGCAACTTTTGATATTGCGCGCACAACCAATCGTTTAAATTGGTGGAAATGTTCGGCAGCTCAAACTTGGTTTTCGACCTGAGCGTCGCCAGGCTCACGCCGCCGCCGGCCAGGAAACGGATTTCGGACACCGGGACAACATAGGTGGGCATAATATCGTATTCGTCTTCCAAGTCCCCGACAATTGCTTCCACAACATCCTCGAGCGTTACCAACCCGACGGTTTGGGACCGATCGCTCCGGACAACAGCCATATGCTGATAACCGCGGGTCAGTTCCTTCAGCAGGGCCGGCACCGGCAGCGCGGCGCTAACCGTCAGCACCGGCCGCGCAATGCCTTTAAGCGAGGGGTCCTCGGGGTTGATCTGCAGGGCGCTGACAATGTCCTTGACGTTCACATAGCCGACAACCTCGTCCAGGTTGCCGTCGCGCACAAGGATATAGCGGGTATGATGGTGAATGTGCGACTCGATCAGAGCCTCGGCCATCGTCATGGCGGTGGAGAGCATTTTGATTTCGTCGCGCCCGACCATGATATCCTGGACACGGGCCTGTGAGAGCCTGATGCTGCGCGTGACGATATCCACCTGCTCGCGCGAAATCAACTTGTTGACCGAAGCCAGGCGGGTCAGCAGCATGATTTCATTAAGCGTGTCCGCCGGAATTTTGTACTTACCCCGCCCCTGGAAGGGACGATTGACCCACTCAAGCACCGCCACCAGCGGGCCGAGGAAGCGGGTCGCATAGGCCAACGGCCAGACCAGCACTCCGGCCAGCCGGCGCTTGTGAATCACGCCCAGCGTCTTCGGCAGATACTCCGACCACTGAATGATCGCCAGCGAAAATAAAAATGAAAACACGCCGACCCATTTATTACCGAACAGTTCGGCAACGAACAATCCCGCCACGGCGGCACCGACAATATTGGACAGATTATTGACAATCAGGATGGCGGCGATCGGTTTCTGGATGCTTTCTTTCAACTTGCGCAGCATGTCCGCCACGCGCGGCTTGGTCTCCGCCAGGCCGGCAATGTCGACCATGGAGAGGCTGAGCAAACAAGCTTCGGTCAGCGAGCAAAGGAACGATAAGCTCATCGAAGCCAGGATGGTTATAATTAACAATATCATTTAACCGGCATCAACCTTTCGGCACATACCCACGGATTTGCGCAAGACCGGCTGCGGCACTCTGCCAGACATAGCGCGTCTTGCGCCAACGACACAGGCCATTACGAACCATTGCCGGAAACCAGCAAAACAGGCGGCAACGTTTTAGTCTTTTAACAATATCAGACCAGCGCATGGAATCAAGCAGGAAAAGCCGCCAGGCCGGTCAAGCGAATTGCCCCATAAATAATCTGACCGAAGCAAACAGTCTGTTATGTCGCATAATCATTCGTTGCCCCATAAATGACCTGACCGAAAGGAGGTCCATTTATGAGCAACGAAACGAGACAAGAATGCCTGAAAAAAACACGGCCACGGTACCAAGGCGCAGGGCGTAAGTACAAGAAGATCATCCTGGATGAGTTCTGTGCTACATGAGGATACAACCGCAAGTATGCTATCGATCTTTTGAATGGCAAGACCGCCGAAGGCGGCGGACGTCGCGGACGGCCAGCACGATACGGCCATAAGGAGCATTCCGTGCTTGAGCGGATCTGGTTGATCGCCACACGACCATGCTCCAAGCGATTGAAAGCTATGCTGATGACATGGTTGCCTTTCTATGAGCAAGAACACGGGCAATTGGATCTGACAACGCGACAGAACTTGCTTCGAATCAGCAAGAACAGCATAGATCGGCTGCTGAAGCCGACCCGCAAACGATATGGCACCCATGGGCGCTGTGGAACACGCCCAGGGACACAACTGCTCCACCAGATCCCGATCAAAACCTCGCATTGGAATATCTGTGAACCCGGCTTTATGCAGGCCGACACGGTCGCTCATGGCGGATTGTCCATGGAAGGGGATTTCGTGTATAGCCTCACATTTACAGACATTTTCAGCGGTTGGACTGAGAACCGAGCCACTTGGAACAAGGGTGCGGATGGTGTACTTTCACAGATCGAGGACATCGAACAGGAATTGCCCTTTGTCATTCGTGGGTTTCACTCTGATAACGGGTCGGAGTTCATGAACCACCACCTCTATCGCTACTACGCCAAACGCAGGGAACCGGTCTCAATGACCCGCGGTCGCCCGCGCCATGGCAACGACTCGGCTCACGTGGAACAAAAGAATTGGAGCCATGTCCGCCTCCTGCTCGGGTATCAGCGCATCGAAGACCAGAAGCTTATCCCCATCATCAACGATTTATACCGCGCCTGGGCATTGTTCAACAACTTCTTCTGTCCCAACCTCAAGCTGATTGAAAAGACGAAGGTCGGCTCACGATACCAGAAAAAGTACGATACTCCAAAAACACCATACCAGAGACTCATGGATTCAGAGCACATCAATGAATTTCAGAAAACACACCTGACCGAGAGATTCTGCAACATGAACCCCTTCAAACTGAAGAAACAGATTGACTATAAACAGCGCCAAATTCTAAACTCGCTTCGGTCAGGTGATTAATGGGGCAGACTTCCTCAGTTTGCCATTTGCTTTAGTCAGGTTTATTTATGGGGCAACGCGCAAGCGGTCACTAAAAAATAATCCTCTCGCAAAGGCGCAAAGAACACCAAGGTTAATTTCTCCGGTTCCTCGCCATAATCTGTGGGTAATGCATCTGCCATGAATATTTTAAAGTGTTGCCTTAAAGTTGGTTATGCTGACGAGCATACCGTGGTGGTGTGGTAACCGAACGAATCCGCTGACATAAGATTAACCACGGAGTCACGGAGGACACGGAATATACAAGCCGACACCGAGACTCGCAAACGGACGCCCCGGAAATCCGGTGCGTTCGTTTGCTCGCTGTTGATATTGGGAGCGCACTGAATATGATTAAATCTCCCGTTTCCCTCCAGATCCAACCAGGTTTGTCAAATTTGATATTAACGCTCTGGTTAATGTCAAATTTGACAAATCCTCGTCTGGTTATCTCTGTGTCTCCGAGTCTCCGTGGTAACATTTTGCCGTTCGACCCACAAATTGTGCTATAGAGCCATTTCTCCCTTTTGCTCCTTGGCGGCTTGGCGAGGTAAAAGCTTCTTGTTATTTACAGCCGTCCTGAATGTTAAAGGCACGGACAAACCTTTTCAGGCGATCAATTTTGAGACTTGTGTCCGCGCGCAAATTACGGCATCTTCATTTAGATCAAGTTGCCGGGACGGCGATTTGACGGAAGAGGTTGTTCCCTACACCTTGAAGCTTCTTGTTCGGTCAACGCGGGAAACAATGCCATGCGACTATTGATCTTATCAAACCGCCTGCAGGTTACCGTTTCCGAAACAAACAACGCCACCACCATCCAGCCCTCAAGCGGCGGGCTGGTCAGCGGAATGAGCGCGTATCTGGCATCCTTGAAGGATACTGATTACATCTGGGTCGGCTGGCCGGGCAGCTCGTCTTTTTCCAACCCTGACAAGGTTAAGGATGAATTGGCCGCAAAATATCATTCCTGGCCGGTTTTCATGGAAGAAAGCACGATGGATTTATTTTATAACGGATTTTGCAACAAGACATTATGGCCGCTATTCCATTATTGCCCGGCGGCAACGATTTATGACGAAACAATGTGGCAAAACTACAAGGAGGTCAACGCGCGCTTTGCCGAGGAAATGGCCGGCATAATTCGGCCGGATGATATCGTCTGGATTCACGACTACCATTTTTTGCTTGCCCCGGAATTAATCCGGAAAATAAAACCCGATGTTCCAATCGGTTTCTTCCTGCACATCCCATTTCCCTCCTATGAAATGTTCCGGCTGCTCCCGCGCAAATGGGGCAAGGAAATACTGGAAGGGCTATTGGATGCCGACCTCGTGGGATTCCACACGCACGACTACACCCAGTATTTTCTGCGCTG
>CAYYBV010000140.1:0-5378 GCA_964469675.1 uncultured Verrucomicrobiota bacterium | reverse complement strand
TGATTTTTGATGACTTCCAGGCCTGCGCGGATGGCGGGCGGCCGGATGGCTGGCGATCATATTGATCTGTGTTCAGTTGGGGTTTACGGGTGTTGATCGAACATTTGTATTCCTGGGGTGGTTGCACGGTAATGAGGCGGAAACTTTAGGCGCCTTGATCCAGGCCCTCGTTTTTTACCTGGCCAGCTTGGTAATCCTGGCGTTGCTTCTGCGATACCGGGAATTGACCTGGGCTGCGGCCTTTGGTTTGCAGGTTAAAGGTTTGGTGCGGCGGCTGGGCATGGGGCTGGCTTTATATGCCGGGTTGTTGCCGCTTTTCTTTTTTGCCGCCGTCCTTTCCCGGTTGGTCATGCTGATCATAGGTTATCCGGTTACGATCCAGGATGTGGTGTTGATCTTTATGGCGCCGCAGTCGCTCTTAACCTTGTTGGGGCTGTTGTGTTTGGCAATGATCATTGCGCCGGTGGCCGAGGAAATATTGTTCCGTGGCATTCTGCTGCCGCTGCTTATGAAACGCCTGGGCGCCGGGTCGGCAGTAATCCTGTCCTCGTTTCTGTTTGCGCTGATCCATTGGCATGTACCGTCTTTTTTTCCTTTGTTTGTGCTCGCGACCGGTTTGGCATTGGCGTATGTTTACACCGGCTCGTTATGGGTGCCGATTTTGATGCACGCCTTGTTTAACGGTATGAACTTGGCTGTTCTGCTGCTGGCAACGACTTGACCATGGTCAGGCAGTATTTATTACAAGGATCGCAGCAAAAATAGGTCAAGGATCAGGGTGAACATATTGCTTTCGTTTTTGTATTCCCGGTGGGTAAATCTTAAAATATTTATATGTAGAATTCTGGAGTATTGATGAGCGTGAAACCCATAAAAACTGTCGAATGGCTGGCCGATTATAATGGGCAAAAGCTCCCCGGCTATATCCGCATGGTGGACCAGACCCGTCTGCCCGGTGAGCTGGTTTTTTTGGAAACACGGGATCTGCGACAGATGTGGTCGGCTATCAAAACCCTTCAGGTGCGTGGTGCGCCGGCCATCGGCATTGCGGCAGCGCTGGCCGTTGTAGTAGCGGTCCAAAATTCCCGCGTTACGACGGGAGCGGCGCTGGTAGCCGAAGTTAATAAAGCTGCGGATTATCTGGCCACTGCGCGGCCGACGGCCGTTAACCTGTTCTGGGCTCTTGATCGTATGCGGGCTTGCGCGCGTGCAGCTATGCGTCGCACTCCGGCTGAACTGAAAACGCGCTTAATTCAGGCAGCGCTGGCCATTTTGAAGGAAGATCGTGCCATGTGCTGTGCAATCGGCCGGTATGGGGACGGCCTGCTTAAAGACGGGCAGACCGTGTTGACCCATTGTAATGCCGGCAGTCTGTGCGCCGCGCAATACGGCACCGCTCTTGCGCCCATATATATGGCCCGGGAACATGGCAAACACATTTGTGTTTATGCCGATGAAACCCGTCCGCTTTTGCAGGGCGCCCGCTTGACGGCTTGGGAGCTTATGCGTGCTGGTATTGATGTGACCCTCATCTGTGACAATATGGCCGCCCAGGTCATGAAGGAAGGACGCATAGATTTGGTCATGGTCGGCGCCGACCGCATTGCCGCCAATGGTGACAGCGCTAATAAAATTGGAACTTACGGCGTGGCCGTTCTGGCGCGCGCTCACCGGATTCCTTTTTATGTGCTGGCGCCGTCCTCCACTTTCGATCTCAAACTGGCAACCGGCGCGGCCATTCCAATTGAGGAGCGCGGCGCCGAAGAAATTACCTGCGGGTTTGGAAGGCGAACGGCACCCGATCATGTAAAAGTGTATGCCCCCGCCTTTGACGTCACCCCCGCGCGCCTAATCACCGCCATTATTTGTGAGCGCGGTATTCTGAAACCGCCGTTCGGTAAGGCGATTAGAAAAGCTGCAGGCCATGCGTGAAGCTTTACCATGCTTTATTTTCAACCGCCCAGCGCCGCGTAACTAACCGCATCTACACCGGCATCCATTACAAAGGTCATGCGATAGGTTGGCTAAATTGGTAAGACTGGATTAACGAAGCAACCGGCAGTCAGCAAAAGGTGTGCGTGGCATTATTAATGAAAAACCTCTGCCAACAAACTGTGGGCGCTCTCGGTGAGCGAGCCATGATTGAGCGCTTGGTTTGCACCCTGCCTACCCACTGTCGTTTTGGCGCTGGTAGGCCAGGGCGCACCGACGTGGTGGTGGGGCCGGGTGATGATTGTGCCGTAGTGCGACCATTGGCCGATGCGCGCTATGATTACTTGCTCAAATCTGATCCCGTGATTGAGGGGGTGCATTTTACCCGTTCGACGCCCGGTGCGGCCGTGGGTCATAAAGCGCTGGCCCGCGTATTGAGCGATATGGCCGCCATGGGCGGAGAGCCGCTTTGGGCGCTTGTGAATCTCGTGGCGCCGTCCGCCACATCCGTTGCGCGGATAACGGGCATTTATTCCGGGCTGAATCGGTTGGCCCGGCGTTGGCGGATGGCCATTGTCGGCGGCGACTTGACGCGCGGACCGCGTCTGGCAGCGCATGTGTTTGGCGTAGGCCGCGTGCCGCGCGGGCAGGCCATCTTGCGCTCCGGCGCTCGTCCTGGCGATTATTTGTTTGTCACCGGCGCACTCGGCGGCAGTCGCCATGGCAAGCATTTGACATTTGAGCCACGTTTGGCAGAAGGCCGCTGGCTCCGAAGCCAACACTGGGCCACGGCCATGATTGATCTCAGCGACGGGCTGGCGACCGATCTCCAGCACCTCGTCCGGCAAAGCCGCGTGGGAGCCACGCTGTCGCTGGAATCCATTCCCCTGGCCCCGGCGATTATTAACAAGCCGGCTGTCCGGCGAAACCCCGGGCAAGCCCTGCGGCATGCCCTGGGTGATGGTGAAGACTACGAATTATTGTTTACGGTTGCGCCGGCCAACACGGCTAAAATGAACCGGGCCTGGCCGAAAAATTTTAAGGTGGCCTGCACTTGCATTGGCCGAATCACGGCGTGTCCTGGCGTCATTGAGGGCATGGATGCGCGCGGACAACGAATGCGAATGAAGTCCGCCGGTTACGAACATTTCAGATAAATGGAATGCAGCTTGAAGGTTGTCGTGAAATATTTAGCGCGTTAAACGTATGAAGCCGCGAAAGATCATTTCGAAGAGCCCGGAGGAGACCCGGTTTTTGGCCTCGGCCCTTGCGGCGGAATTGGAGGGCGGTGCTGTTCTGGCCTTGCATGGTGAGTTGGGCAGCGGCAAAACCTGCTTTGTGCAGGGGTTGGCCCGGGCGTTGGGCGTCCGGCAGTCGGTGGCCAGTCCCACTTATACAATTGTGAACGAATATCATGGCCGGGTTCCATTGGTGCATATGGATCTTTACCGGATCAGCGATCCGCAGGAACTGTTAAATATTGATTTTGAAGATTACCTCGATGCGCAAGGAATTACGGTAATCGAATGGGCGGAACGTTCGGGGCAATGGCTGCCGGACCATGCCATGCATATTTATTTTGAAACCGGGACGGAACTTAACACGCGCACAATTACCATGGTCTCCGCGGCAAGGACATAATGCAATATTTTTGGTTCATTGGATTGTCTCTGGCCTTGACGGTCATTCACTCTGCAGGTGCGACGAGTGACGTAACAACTGTTAGAACGTTGCTGACCAATACGCCGCCGGCCGGCATGCTTTCAATGACCAACGTGCTGTCTGTGCGACAATCGCCTTCGGGGCGAATGTCCCCAGGGCAACGACCCAAGGGACGTGGTATTGAACTGCGTGCTGGTTATCGCCTGGATCCATCTTCGCATTACAACGACGGCAGTGATGTCACCGCCCAGCGCTTGCGGCTGGGTGCGATTGTGCGCCGGAGCATCCGGCCCGGTCTGATGCTGATGGGGGACGTGGATGCCGAATATGCCGCCTACTCCTTCAACCAGCGTGATGACACGATTTTCGGCAGGAGTGGATTCATGCAGGATGCCATGACGCTCCGGCTGGGTTTGATTGTTTTGGCGCCCATTAATGAGCGATGGGGTTGGCAGGCTGGCGGAATGATGTCGTTGTCGGGCGAAAGCCATACTGACCTTTGGGAGGCATTCAATAGTGGCGCCTTGGTGGGTGTCACTTGTGTCCCCAGCCCGGATTTAAAATGGTCGTTATCGGTCATGGCGTTTGGTTTTGAGGGTTCTTTCATGGCAATTCCGCTACCGGGGTTTGACTGGAAAATCAGCGAGCGCTATCGGCTGGCCACACAGGGCCCAGGTCTTCATTTTATTACCACTTTATCATCTGCGACGAAACTGACCATTTTTGGGCGTTGGGAATACAGGCAATACCGGTTGGATGATGACCCACCGGTGCCGGGAGGCAAATATTATGACCAGCGGTATCCCATTGGGCTGGAACTGACCCAGCGCTTTGCTCATCTGGTAGAAGTGTCCGTGGAGGGCGGCATTTATGCTTATCAACAAATGATGATTCGCGACAAGGATGACAACAAGGTGGTCACCGTGGTGGGCGATCAGTCGGCGTATGTGGGCTTACGGGCAAGTTTGCAATTATAGCTACGCGGATAATTATACCTATGCAAACAGCAAAATTGCCGCAAGTTTAACTAATTAGAATTGCGGGTTGTACAGGCGGCGGTGTTCGATGGCCGTGTCAATTATAATGCTCTGGAGTGGGGCCGGGACGTTGGTCAGTGTGAAGGCTACCGAAGGATTACCCCCGATCGCATCAAAGGCCTTTACTTCAGGAGCGTAGGTCATATCCGTGCAGTGCGCATCCGGCAGGTTGGTTCCGTTAAAACAAAGCTGGTCGTCGGCCGTGTTCAAGGTCAGTGTGAAATCGCGGTAGCGTCCCAGGAGACGTTTGGGAAAATCAACGCGTATCATAGTGATGCCGCTGGTGCCATTGGCTGCGCAAGTGACCCGGATACGGTTTTTTTCCACACGCGCCGCCCGGCTGATCGCCGCCCGCTGTCCATCTGGTCCTTCCCAAAACACCGCGAAAACCAAGGGGTCCCCGTATGTTTGGACGAAAAGCATGATGGTCTGAACCATCAGTGCTCCGGTCACCACCAGTAGGGCCACTGCGTATTTAAGCAGTCGGCGCTGGCGTTTGATCGCCCATCCCAGGAATATTGCCAACGGTGCCAACACGGCAAAATAATATCGACCTTGGGCCTGGAAATGGTAATGCAGGCATGACCATATATGTAGTCCCAAAATAGTCAGGATGAAGGCGCCTAACCACAGGCAAACGGTGCTGACAGCGCGGTCGCGCGTCATCAGGAGTTCCAGGAGAAACAGGACGCATAACGCGGGAATGACCACTTGGAGGGTGGTATACACTTCCGGGCGAAAGCCGAC
>CAYYBV010000139.1:0-5402 GCA_964469675.1 uncultured Verrucomicrobiota bacterium | reverse complement strand
CCTGGGCCGCGAACAGTTTGTCAAGCGGGTCTGGGAATGGCGCGCGCAATACGGTTCAACGATTATCCAGCAGTTAAAAAAACTGGGTGCTTCCTGTGACTGGGATCGCGAGCGTTTCACCATGGACGAGGGACTCAGTGATGCCGTGGCCGAAGTTTTTGTGCGCCTGTATGATAAGAAGCTTGTTTATCGCGGCAACTATATCATCAACTGGTGCCCGCGTTGCCATACGGCGTTATCCGACGAGGAAAGCGTGCATGTGGAAACTGCCGGCAAGCTGTACTATATCCGTTACCAGCTTAAAAAAGGGCAAACAAAGGGTTCGATCGTTGTGGCGACAACCCGTCCGGAAACTCTCCTGGGGGACGTGGCCGTGGCGATCAACCCCCGCGACGAGCGCTATGCGCACTTGAAGGGCAAGCAGTTCATCCTGCCCATACTGAACCGGTCGTTGACCGTGGTCGAGGATGATTTTGTAGACCCGGAGTTCGGCACCGGGGTGGTCAAGGTGACGCCCGCCCACGATCCCAATGACTTTGAAATCGGCCAGCGGCATGGTTTGACCCCGATCAACATCATGCACGCGGATGGCACGATGAATGAAAACGCCGGGCCATACTGCGGTTTGGATCGCGTTGAATGTCGCCGACGGATTGTGGAAGATTTGCAGAAAGCGCACCTGATTGAGAAAATTGAGGAGCATCGCCACGCGGTTGGTCATTGTTATCGGTGCGATACGGTTGTTGAACCGCGCCTGTCATTGCAGTGGTTTGTACGGATGAAGCCTCTGGCCCGGCCCGCCATAGAGGTGGTCAAGGAGGGCCGCATCCAGTTTATGCCCGAACGCTGGACCAAGGTCTATCTTGACTGGATGGAAAATATTCGTGACTGGTGTATTTCGCGTCAGATCTGGTGGGGGCACCGCATTCCGGTGTTTTACTGTGAAGCCTGTCGTCATGAGTGGGCGGCCAAGGGTCATCCTGCCGCTTGCCCGGCCTGTGGGTCGCAAGCATTCCAGCAGGACGAGGATGTGCTCGACACATGGTTTTCGTCGTGGCTGTGGCCATTCAGCGCTTTGGGGTGGCCCGCGGCGAACAAAGAACTGGCCTGCTATTATCCAACCAACACCCTGGTTACCGGCTCGGAAATTATCTTCTTCTGGGTGGCACGTATGATCATGGCCGGCTTGGAATTCATGGGCGATATCCCCTTCCGCACCGTTTATATTCACGGCACAGTCCGTGACGACACGGGCCGCAAGATGAGCAAGAGCCTGGGAAATTCCATAGACCCGTTGGCGATCATCAAGGATTTTAGCGCCGATGCCCTCCGTTTCAGTTTGGTTATGGTTACGGCCGTGGGCCAGGACGTGTATCTCGCCACGGAAAAGTTCGAGTTGGGGCGCAATTTCCTGACCAAGCTCTGGAATGCGGCCCGATTCATGCAGTTACATTCCAAGGATGCACCTTGCAAGCTCGAAGCGCCGAACTTCAAGCCCGACTTGCTTATGCCCGACGACAAGCATATCCTGGCCAGACTGCATGATACGATTGCCGTCTGCACGGACAACCTGGAACGGTGCCGGTTTAATGATCTGGCCAAAAACCTGTACGAGTTCGTGTGGCACCAGTTCTGCGACTGGTATATCGAATACGCCAAGATCGGGCTTAACGCCCAAGACCCCGCCCGGCGTGCGCAGACTCTGTTGGTCTGTCATTATGTCTTTGCCAATGCCTTGAAACTTTTACACCCCATTATTCCGTTTATCACGGAAGAGCTTTGGCGTGCCATGGACTATGGCGCTGAGGCGGATTCCATCATGACGGGGCCTTGGCCTAAAGCTTTGGACCTGGATGCGCTGGGCAAGTGGGGGATTGACAGCCACACGGTTGAATATGTCGAAAATAAGCATGACCTGATCCGTGTCGGGCGGACCCTGCGTGCTGATTATGGTATTTCGCCGGCCATGAAAATAAAATATATCATCCGGCCGGAGCACGCCGGGCTGACTGAGCAATTGCGCGCAGATGGGGACTCGATTGCTTTTCTGTTGCGCGCGGAATCGCTGACGGTTGACCCAAACTTCCATCCGGTCCGCATGATCAACGGAATCAGCAAGCTGGGCACCATTTTCATACCGATTGAGGGGTTGATCGACGTTCAGGCGGAAGTCCGGCGACTGAACGGCCAGTTGGCCAAAGCTTCCGGTGATCTGGTGTTTATCACTCGCAAGCTGGAAAGCGTCGAGTTCGTGCAGCGGGCGCCGCCTGAAGTTGTCGAACAGCAGCGCGCCCGCAAGCAGGACCTCCAGGATAAGTGTGCCAAGCTGTGTCGCTTGATCGCCGTCCTGTCCGAATAAGGCCCGTCCGCGCCCATGGTGGAGCAGTTAAAGCATAGGTCAAGATTGATCTGGCGAGCTTATTTTTGCGCGCCTTTTTTCAGGACCATGACGCGCAAAATTATGTTGAAATTTAATAAATCGCAGGTAACATCACTTGCTTCGTGAATCTATGGGTGGAAAGGAAAAGTTTTGTATAAACTTGAATCTGCCAGGCTGGAAAGTTTCCTTGGCGCCATCGCGCAAGGTCGCGAAATCTATGCGCTCCAGCGCGCCGCATCGCAATATCACCTGGTTCGAACCGATGCCTGGCAAGCCGATAAGCACACGCTGGGCGCGTTCCGTCAAGTCGAAGCGCTAAAGGCACTGGTGTTTCGTCCGCGCGAAGCACTTGGATCATTAGTGGGCGCCACGCCGGATACGAGCATCCCGGAACGCATTGTGATTGGCGTGAAGAACTGTGATGTGGCGGCGCTCAAGATTCACGACTATGTGTTTCTAAACACTGAACCGGTGGACCCTGTTTACCGGGAAGCGCGTGCCAAGACCATTATTGTTTCCTGCGATTGTACCGACGCCCGCGATGTGTGTTTTTGCCCGGCGGTCCGGGAACAGCCGTATCCCAAGTCCGGGTTTGATATCAATCTGGCGGCTACCGATCTCGGCTACGTGGTTGAAACGGGAAGCGAACGCGGCCGGCAACTGCTTAAGAAGGCGGAGAGCCTGCTGGCGCCGGCCGACGCCGCGATTTTGCAGGCGCGTGACCAAAACCGGCGGAAACTTTGCGAAAAAGTGTGCGCCCAAACCGCAAAAATGGGGCTCGGCTGTAACGCCGATTTGCGCCAGGCGGTCGAAAAATCACAAGGCAAAAAAATCTGGGATGATTTTGCCCAGGATTGTGTTGAATGCGGGGCCTGCAACCTGATCTGCTGCACCTGCCACTGTTTTTTGCTGGCCGACGGCAAGAAAAAAAACAATGCCGCCGCGCGTGTCAGGCAGTGGGACGCCTGCCTTTACAAGAATTTCGCTACCGTTGCCGGCGGGGCCAATCCCCGGCGGCACCGCGCCGAACGGCTGTTTAATCGGTTCGAAAAAAAATTCAGCTTTTTCCCGGAAGTTGTCGGCAGCTATGCCTGTGATGGTTGCGGGCGTTGTATTGAAGCCTGCACTGGTGAGATTGACATACGCGAGGTTTTAAAACGAGCCGTCAATGAAATGTAGCCCATACATGCCCATGTCTGCCAAGTTGGAAAATGTTGTCCGGGAAACGGCCAACATCAAGACCTTCCTGGTGCGCCCGGAGCGGCCGTTGGCTTTCAAGGCTGGTCAGTTTATCGCCCTGACCGTTCCCGGAATAGGCGAGGCTCCTTTTACGCCGTCTTCGTCGCCGGCGGTGAGCGAAACGATTGAAATAACGATTATGCGCGTTGGACGGGTAACGGAAAAGCTCCATGCGTTGGAGCCTGGCGCGGATCTGGCCATCCGTGGGCCGTTGGGTCAGCCATATCCGTTGGAGAAATACTATGGCCGGGAAATCCTGATTGTGGGTGGCGGAGTGGGCTTGGCGCCTCTGCGGGCCCTGTTGTTCGCGCTTTTCGAGGATGTGGGCAAATACAAAAAAATTATGGTCCGTTATGGCGCCAAGAGCCCCGCGGATATTGTCTATCGTCAAGCCGTAGCCGAAAAGTGGGGCCGGCCGGAAATGGATGTGATGCTGACAGTTGACAAGCGCGAAGGCGTGGTTACGACGATTCTGGGGCCGGATAAACTTAACTGCAATCCCCAGGATGGAGTTGCCGTGGTATGCGGTCCGCCGATCATGATGAAGTTCGCGACGTTGGAGCTTTTGCATTTAGGTTATGCCCCCGAAAATATTTATCTTTCCATGGAAAAAAACATGAGTTGTGGCATTGGGAAATGCGGGCACTGCCGGTTAGGCCCGTATTATGCCTGCAAGGATGGCCCTGTGTTCAGCTTCGACCGCATCAAAAATCTGGCAAAAATCTGGGATTAGGCCATGGCCAAAAGATTGTTTATTGACCTGAATAAGTGCGATGCATGTGAAAAGTGCGCGGTTAGCTGTGCCTATTTCTACCGTCCGCAAATGGCGGGCCATGGCTTGCTTTTTTTGCGCGAAATGGCCACTTTTGCGCTGGTCTGTCGGCGTTGCGAAAAACCAAGCTGTGTGGCAGCATGTAAGTTCGAAGCGCTGGAGCGCCAGGCGGATGGCATTCTGAAGCGTTATAACCTGCGTTGCGTCAGTTGCAAGAGTTGTAGCTATGCCTGTCCGTTTGGAACCATCTATCCCGAAACCGTGCCGTTTTATGTCAGCCGTTGTGATTTTTGTGTTTTAACGGATGGCGCAAATCCGCCGTGCGTGCCCAGTTGTGCCGGGCAGGCGGTTGAATTCAGGGAAGTCGAGGAATCGCCCAAGGAGGGTGTTTTCCTGGTCGGTGAGCACCTCGCGGTCAAGGCGCCGCGTTGGAATAAGAAGGATGTATAAGCTTTGGAACTCGGACATCTAATTTTGCAGATACTTTTTTTCCCGGGGCTGTTGTTTACGGCTGTTCTGGGCTTGTTTACAAGCTGGGTTGACCGGAAAGTCACGGCGCGCGTGCAGATGCGCGTGGGCCCGCCTTTGCTGCAGCCTTTTTATGACATTTTGAAACTAATGGTCAAGGAAACCTGCATTCCCGTGGGTGCCTCCCGCGGTCTGTTCCTTTCGGCCCCTTTGTTCGGCATGGCCGCGGCGGCGTTGGCCTCGATGCTGGTCTGGCGGGCCTTTGTCCCTTTTGGCCAGACTTTCAGCGGTGACCTTATCGTTATTCTGTATCTGCTCACTATTCCCGCTTTTGCCGTAATCCTGGGATCATTTGTGTCCCAAAACCCGCTGGCCTCATTGGGCGGCAGCCGCGAAATGAAAATGCTGCTCGCGTATGAGCTGCCTTTTGTCCTGGCCATCCTTGTGCCGGTCATCCATGTGCATAGCATCCGACTGGTCGATTTGCTGGCCGCCGCTCCCGCGATTTATCGGCCTTCGGGCATTCTTGCGCTGGCGGTTGCC
>CAYYBV010000138.1:4169-5415 GCA_964469675.1 uncultured Verrucomicrobiota bacterium | reverse complement strand
CAACGGTACCCGCGCCATGACGGCATTCAACTCCAAGCTGGGCGGCTTTCAGCTCACGACGGTTGGCCGGGTGCAGACCCCGACGCTGATGATTGTCGTCGAGCGCGAGGAAAAAATCAAAAAATTCATGCCCCGTGATTATTGGGAGCTGCAGGCCACCTTCCAGGCCGCGGCCGGCGCCTACCCGGGCCGCTGGTTTGATGAAGCTTTTGCCAAAAGCAAGCCGGAAGTCAGCCCGCCGGTGGCGGCGCCGGAAACGGACCGCGATGGCGATGCCCGGCCGGAACGCCTTTGGGATGCTGCCCGCGCCGAGGCTATCCGCGCCAAGTGCCTGGGCAAGCGCGGGGTGGTTTCCGAAGAAAGCAAGCCCGCTACCCAGCTTTCACCCTTGCTTTTTGACCTGACCAGCCTGCAGCGCGAAGCCAACGGACGCTTCGGGTTCAGCGCCAAGCGCACATTGCAGCTTGCGCAGGCGCTTTACGAGCGCCATAAAGTCCTGACTTATCCGCGCACGGATGCGCGGGCCCTGCCGGAGGATTATCTGGGCACGGTCAAAAAAACGCCCGCGGCCATGGCCGAGGCCGGGTACGGTGAATTGGCCGGCAATGTTCTCAAGCAAAACTGGGTGCACCCGAACAAGCGTATTTTCAACAATGCCAAGATTTCCGATCATTTTGCGATCATCCCGACGGTGCAGATCCCGGATGTTTTAAGCGAAGAAGAGCGCAAAATTTATGACATGGTCGCCCGGCGTTTCCTGGCCGTGTTTTATCCGGCCGCCGAGTTCCAGGTGACGACGCGCATTACGCGCGTCGAGGGCGAATCTTTCAAGAGCGACGGCAAAGTTCTGGTGAACCCGGGCTGGCTGGCCATTTACGGCAAAGAAGTCCATAACGAAGATACCCCCCGCTTGACGGCGGTGCAGGCCGGAGAAATCGTGCTGGCCACAGCCATCGAATGTGTGGGCTTGCAGACCAGGCCGCCGCCGCGTTATACGGAGGCCACCTTGTTGACCGCCATGGAAGGCGCGGGCAAGCTGGTTGAGGACGATGAGTTGCGCGAAGCCATGCGCGCCAAGGGGCTGGGCACCCCGGCGACGCGCGCATCCATCATCGAGGGGCTGATCTATGAGAAATACATGGTCCGGCGGGGCCGGGAACTGCAGGCCACCGCCAAGGCGTTTTCGCTGGCGGCGCTCCTGCGCGGGCTGCAGGTGCCCGAGCTGTGTTCGCCCGAACTGACCGGC
>CAYYBV010000138.1:1300-4159 GCA_964469675.1 uncultured Verrucomicrobiota bacterium | reverse complement strand
CAGACCAAAAAGTTTGAACACGACACCGTTCCCGGCGACTTCAGCATCCTCAAGGCACCCTGTCCCAAATGCGCCGGAGCCATCCATGAAAATTACCGGAGATTCCAGTGCCAGCAATGTGATTTTTTCATCTGGAAAACGCTGGCCGGCCGGCAGTTTGAGGTGGCCGAAATGGAAGCCCTGCTGACGAAGAAGTCGGTGGGCCCCTTGGATAACTTCCACAGCCATAAGGGCAAAGTGTTTGCCGCCATGGTCAAGCTGAATTCCGAGAACAAGGTGGAGTTTGATTTCGGCACGGCGTCCGATGCCGAGGTCGTTGATTTCAGCGGCCGGGAGCCCCTGGGCAAATGCCCGAATTGCGGCGCCAATGTCTATGAAAATGGCGCCAGCTATGTCTGCGAAAAGGCGGTTGGCGCGCAGCGCGCCTGCACTTTCCGTTGCGGGACCGTGATCCTTAAACAGATTGTGGATAAGGCCCAGTTGGTCAAATTGCTGACCACCGGCAAGACCGACCTATTGAACCGTTTCATATCCCGCAAAGGGCGTCCGTTCCGCGCCTGTCTTGCCGTGCGCGATGGCCGGGTGGTTTTTGAGTTTGTCAATTCAAAGAAGAAACCGGCCGCTGCCGCAAGCCCATCGAAGCGGACGCCGGACGACGGGACGCAGACATTGGAAGCCGGCCACCAGACGCTGCCCGCCGGGAAAAAGATACCAGGCGCCGGACACCGTAAAAAAGACGCCAGACACCGGCCGCCGGACGCCGGCTAACAGATGGCGGAAAAGACCATATCCCTGCAACCTACAATGTTTGGCCTGCCCCCCTTGGTCTGGGCGGCTGGCAGGCGGGACAGATATGCGTGCTGCGCTGGCTGATGATTATCCGGCGGATTGGCCGGCCACAGCGCAAACAGGGTAACCCCGTTCGCCGGAATACATTCAAGCCGGCCTGGTTTCGCCCGCGCCGTCCGCCGGGCCGCTGGAAATTAGACTTGCCCCGCCCAAGGGTTGTGCCCCGGTTACGGATGCCGCGCCGTAAAACCCGGCGAATGGCAACATGCAGGCGGCGGGCTTCGGCGGGGTTTAGCGTGGCGGCGATGCGACCGGGATGCAAACGCGCGGCCCAGAGCGCTTCGTCGGCATAGATGTTGCCAATGCCGGCCAGGAAGGCCTGGTCCAGCAGCAAAGGCTTTAATTGCCGCCGCCGCGCGCGCAGTTGGCTTACAAATACCTTTTGGTCAAAATGCTTTGAAAGCGGTTCCGGTCCCAGGCGCCCCAGGATCAATTCCGGCGTATGCGTCAGCTGCCAGCGCCCGAACTTGCGCGTATCCCGGTAGCGCAGTTCGCGGTCGTCATCCAGGCACAGGACTATATGCTGATGCGCGTCGCGCGCCCCCCGCGGGTGTTCCAGGTTAAGCTGGCCGGTCATGCGCAGGTGAATTAACAGCGTGTCGCCGCCGGCCAGCGCAAGGATGATGTATTTGCCGCGCCGCCGGATGTCTTGCACGCGCCGACCCTTGAGCCGCGCCGCGAATGCGGCGCTGGTCAAGGGCGCAATCATCGGCTTCCAGAATGCGCGTGCCCGGGTAATGACGCGGCCAATCAGGCCGCCGGCGCGCAACTCGCGCACCACGGTTTCGACTTCGGGTAATTCCGGCATGGTGGTTTTTCTCCCCGCCGCACTATAGGCGCCGCCAGGTCCTGGCTCAACCACCAATTTTGGCGTGGATGCGTTTAAGGTTATGCCTGCATGCGCGCTGCTTGCCATTTTCGGATTATCCCACGGGCGCGGGAAATTCGCCTGGTTCTGGATCGCCGCCCTCTCAAGGCGGGCGCATCCCGGTCTGCCCCGCCCGTTTTATTGCCCAATGCATAGCCCGCGGGGCCGCTGGACGGCCACCCCTTGCTCCATCACTGATAAATCGCATTGCCAGGAAAGTATCTTTCGGATAGAGTCAAGCGGTTGGGATTCAATTTTCGGGCGCGCTTTTTAAAGGGAGACGCTTAATGTCGGCGGCGATCATGGGACGGAGATTTCTGCTGCTGGTTGGATTGCTGCTGCTGGGCGCCAACCTGGTCGTGGGCGCCAAAATTGCCGCCCGGGCCGACAAGACCAACGACACCGATGCGGTGGCCTTTGAAAAAATGCAGCTGCTGACCGAAGTGATGATGCTGATCCGCCAGAATTACGTGGACGAAGATAAAACGCAATACAAAGACCTTTTATACGGCGCGTTGCGCGGCATGCTCCAGTCCCTGGATCCCCACAGCCAGTTCATGGAGCCGGAAATGTTTGCCGACATGAAAAATGACACCGCCGGCGAATTTGGCGGGCTGGGCATCATCATCGGCATGCGCGACGCGGTCCTGACCGTCATTGCCCCGATGGAGGATACCCCGGCCTTCCGGGCCGGCATTATGCACGGCGACAAGATCCTGGCCATTGACGGCGCCTCCACCGAAAATATTTCCCTGCAGGATGCGGTGCGCAAAATGCGCGGCGAGCCCGGCACAAAGGTCAAGATCAAGATTTTGCGCATCAAGCCCCAGGAAGTCAAGGAGGTTGAAATTGTCCGTGCCATCATCAAGGTGGCGAGCATCAAGGGCGCGGCTATTCTGGAAGACGGTATCGGCTATGTTCGCGTTGTCCAGTTCAACGAGCCGACGGCCGATGCTTTGCAAAAGGCTTTGGATGATTTGGCGGCCAAGGGGATGAACGCCCTGGTCTTGGATTTGCGCAATAACCCCGGCGGGTTGCTGGTTTCGGCGGTGGATGTCAGCCAGAAATTTTTAAAGCGCGGCGCCAAGATCGTGTCCACCCGGGGTCGTCCGGGGGTGGGGGTTCCGTCCGAATATGAGGCC
>CAYYBV010000138.1:860-1290 GCA_964469675.1 uncultured Verrucomicrobiota bacterium | reverse complement strand
CAAGCGAAAGGTTCATTATCTTGATTATCCCATTGTCGTGCTGGTCAACGGCGGAAGCGCGAGCGCCTCGGAAATCGTTGCGGGCGCCCTGCAGGATCACCGCCGGGCAATTTTGATCGGCGAAAAAACTTTTGGCAAGGGCTCCGTGCAGAGCATTCAGCCGATGGAAGACGGCTCGGCCATCCGCTTGACCACCGCCAAGTATTACACGCCCAGCGGGCGCATGATCCATGAAAAAGGCATTGAGCCGGATGTCGTCATCCCGATGTCGGCCGAACAATGGCAGAAAGTCCAGATCAAACGCTCGCGCGATGAGTTGGGCGGCGTGGAAAAGGAAGACGCCAAGCTTGACCTTGAGCATGTGACCGATACCCAGTTGGAGCGCGCCGTTGATGTGCTGAGGGGCATTCGCCTGTTTCAGTCACGCGCC
>CAYYBV010000138.1:0-850 GCA_964469675.1 uncultured Verrucomicrobiota bacterium | reverse complement strand
GGTTCCCATCAGCAGTATGCCCGGCAAAATTAATTCGGCACGGTTGCGACCATGGCATATCCAAAGATTTTCTGGCCGCCGAGCGCCTCGCGCCGGAAAGCAAAGAACGCCGGGCTCAACAGGCTTTGCGCTGCTTGCCGGCTTGGCGGAAATTTTTTTGTCGTTTATGAATGTTAAAGGCGCAGACCGGCCGTTTCATGGAAACCGCTATCCGCGCAAGCAGTGGCCAGTAATTGTGCAGCATGAATGTCCTCGGCATCGAAACTTCCTGTGACGAAACCGCTGCCGCCGTGGTGGCGGATGGCGCGAATGTGCTTTCCAGCGCGGTGTTCAGCCAGGTGGCCTTGCATCGTCCTTATGGCGGGGTGGTTCCCGAAATCGCTTCCCGCCAGCATCTTGAACATCTGCCGCGCATGCTTGACGAGGCCTTGGCGCAGGCCGGTTTTGAATGGTCGCAACTGCAAGCCGTGGCCGTGACCTATGGCCCGGGGCTGGCCAGTTCCCTGCTGGTGGGGCTATCCGCGGCGAAAGCCCTGGCCTTGCGCCTGGCCATTCCCTTGATTGGCGTTAATCATCTGGAGGCGCACTTGTATTCCGTCTTCCTGGCGCCCGCGGCCCCGTGTTATGCGTCGGCCTGCCCGCTGGTCGCGCTCATTGTTTCCGGCGGTCATACCTGCCTGGTGCGCGTGGATGCGCCCGGGGCTTACCGGCGGCTTGGCCAGACCATTGATGATGCCGCCGGGGAGGCGTTCGACAAGGGCGCCAAGCTGCTTGGCCTGGAATATCCCGGCGGACCGGTTATTGATCGTGTCAGCGCGCCGGGCGATGCCGGTCGGATTGCCTTTCCGCG
>CAYYBV010000137.1:2645-5427 GCA_964469675.1 uncultured Verrucomicrobiota bacterium | reverse complement strand
ATCTATGCCAAGCAGGGATTGCGCCCCGTGCGCTGGGTCGTAGCGGTGCCAAACGATTCGCCAATCCGCAAGATAACGGATTTGCAGGGAAAACGGATTGCCACCGAAGCGGTTGGACTGACGCGCCGTTTTTTACAAAGCCGGGGGATACGGGCAGAAATCGAATTCTCCTGGGGCGCCACGGAAGTCAAGGCGCCCGAACTGGTGGATGCGATCGTGGAATTGACTGAAACCGGCTCATCGTTAAGGGCCAACAATTTAAGAATTATCGCAACCGTGCTGGAATCCACTACCAAATTTATCGCCAACAAAGCGGCCTGGAAAAACAAATGGAAGCGCGAAAAAATCGAGCAGATTGCCCTGCTGCTCAAAGGCGCCCTGATGGCGGAGACGCGGGTGCTCTTAAAAATGAATTCGCGGCGCAAAGACGTGCGGGCAATTGTCCGAGCCCTGCCGGCCTTGCACGCCCCCACCATTAACCAACTCAGCACAACTGGTTGGGTCGCAATCGAATCGGTGGTTGAGGAAAAAATTGTGCGGGAAATTATTCCACGCCTGAAGGCCGCCGGCGCAGAGGGACTGATCGAAATTTCGCTCAACAAAATTATTGCGTGATTTGCAACCAAATACATTTTGTGCGTAACAATGGACGCAGGATGACCGGTTGCTTGAAAAGAAAGGAAGACCCATGGGCTCACTGAAAAAATGGCGTGCCAAAAAAATGTCCAAGCATAAACGCCGCAAGCGGTTGAAAGCCAATCGCCATAAAAACATCAACAAATAAGATCTGTCGTCAGGTCTCGGGCCGGGCGCTGTTTGTGCTGGGGATTGGTTTGTGTTTTTTCGCGGGTTGTCAGAGCACCTGTCCCTCTGGTTCCGGCGGTTCCACACAAATAGCGCCACCCATTCGTCCGGCCGGTATAACGTTAGCCTCCGACCATGCGACCACGGCAGCGGCCTTGGCGCATTTCAGCATGGGCATCATGCAGGAAGAGCTTGCGAATGGCTCGGCCGCCATAACCAGTTATCGGCACGCGCTGGAGGATAATCCTGATTACGACGCCCTTTATGCGCGTACCGCCGTCCTCTATATTAAACAGGGCCAGAACGATAAAGCCGTCGCGCTAATGGAGGATGCCTGCCGGCGCAATCCCCGTTCGGTTGACACCTGTCTTTATCTTGCCCAGGTCTACCAAGCACTCGGCCAATCGGCAAAGGCCGTCCAGGCGGCCCGGCGCGCCATCCGCATCGACCCCGCCGATGCCAAGGGTTATATTCAACTTGCCTATCTTTACATCGCGGCGCGCGATGAAACGCGCGCACGCACAACACTGGAAATTGCACATATAAAAGTATCCGATAAACTTCCCGTGCTGCGGCTGATGGGCGACCTGTACGCGCAAAAAATCTTGGAGACAAAGGCGATCCCATCACCGGATATCGCCAAGGCCATCGCCTGTTATGAGGAAGCCACCACCCTGCCGCCGGACGATGCCGCCCTGCAGGATCTGGAACGCCTGGGCGACCTGTACCTGATTAATCGTCAAATGGATAAGGCCCTGGCCTTATTCCAAAACCTGATAACCCGCCGGCCGGACAGCATGCAACTGCATAAAAAGCTGGCCATGTGTTACATCGCGCTCGACCAGAAGGACAAAGCGGTTGAAACACTGCAAGTCGTAAGCAGGCGGGAACAGAAAAACTGGCAGATCCATTTTTATCTTGGCGAACTCTATGAAATGCTGGGAAACACCAATGCGGCGGTGGCCAGCTTCCGCAACGCCGTGGATAATAAACCGACCACGGTTACCCCTTATTTAAAACTGGCCTTGTATTACATGCAAGCCGAACCGACAAAAGCCCGCCAGACACTGCAAAGCGCTTTACCGCGATTCCCGGACAATACAATGCTAATCGAGATGCTGATCCCCTGTTACTTGCGCAACCAGCAGCCAAGCGAAGCGCTTGCAAGTTTCGTGCATCTGCACAACCTGCTTCTGCACGCTGACGGATGCCTGCCTGAAGCCCGCGCATACCTCGAATTCGGGGACATTGCCCTGCGACATCAGATGTATGCCACGGCCATGGCTTTATATGAAACGGCCATCGAGCAGGACCCCAACATGCTGGAAGCATACATCCATTTGGCTTGCCTGCAGATCGGTACCCAAGCTGCGGATGACGCCCTCAACGTAATGGGCGAGGCGTTACGCGTTCATCCCGCCGATCCCGCGGCCTGGTATTACCTCGGCCTGTTGAACAACCAGGCCCAGTTTTATCCGGAAGCCATCCGCGCCTTCGAACAAGTCGCCATACTGGCTGGCCGATCACCAAAAACCATTTTTTTGATGAACAGCATTTTCTATTTCAATTACGGCTCCGCCTGCGAACGCACCGGCCAATCGGAACAGGCTGAAGCGCTCCTCCAGCGAGCCATTCAAATGGACCCTGAAAATGACGAGGCGTTTAACTATCTGGCATACATGTGGGCCGAAAAAGGCATCCATCTGGATCAGGCCCTGGAATACAGCCGGCATGCCTTGGATTGCGATCCGGATAACGGCGCTTTCCTCGATACGCTCGGCTGGGTAATGTATCGGCAACAACGCTTTACGGAAGCCCTGGAGTATCTGCAGTCCGCTCACTATTTCATGCCGGACGACCCAACAATCATGGAGCATATCGGCGATACTTGGCAAGCCTTGCAGGACGCATCCCAAGCCCTGTCCTGGTGGGAACGAAGCTACCGTCTTGAAGCCAACAATCACAAGCTGGCTAAAAA
>CAYYBV010000137.1:0-2635 GCA_964469675.1 uncultured Verrucomicrobiota bacterium | reverse complement strand
GGATCATTCCGGCATGCCACCACGGCCTTCGAACAGCAAATGCGTCAACCCTGAGCAGTAGCTTCTGGACGGCGGCCTTTAACGATCAGCACAATCCCGGCACCCAGGCAGAGCAGCATTCCCAGCAACTGCCAGATCAAAGGCCATTTTTCCGGCGCGTATTTGAGCACAACCTCATGCAGGCCCGGCGATGACACTAGAACACCTTGGCAAATAAAATCCACACGCCGGACGGGAACGGGCTGCTGGTCAATCCAGGCCCGCCAATCACGGTCGTATTTTTCGGATACGCGCAGGATGGCCGGCCTGTCGGCGGAAACTTTGAGCTTTATATAACCCGGATGGTATTCGGCCATTTGCACCTGCCCAACCATGCCCGTGCCGTTTAATTCTGGCAACCCCCCAGCACTTTCGGGCGCCACCAGCACATTTTGAAAAGGGACAAAACCAGGCGCCGCCATTTGCCGGAGCGCCTCATCGTCGCCAGCGCTTTGCCAAGCGGCGATCAGCGCAAAACGGGGGTTCGGCTTTTTCAGGCGCAGAATGACATGCTGGCCAGGCGCCGCGGGTGTCGCCGGCACAACACTAACGCCCATATTGGCCGGCACCACATTGTAGGCATAAACAATATCAAACGCATCCTGCATGGCCGGGTCATTTTGGATCTGGCCCCAGACCTGGGCCGGGGCCAAGATATAACCCACTGCCGCAAGTTGCCAGTAGCGGAGCGCCTGCCCGCCAACAGTTTCCATGTAACGCTTGTATTCCAGCGGCATGCGCGGCATCTGGGTCGCATTCATGGTGAGAATACGATGATATGGAAAAAGATAAGTCAGCCAGAAATTATAAAATCCGTCCTGCGAAACCAGGGCCACGCGGTGCACCGGCATATCGGATTTTAAAATCCGGATTACATCGTTTTCCGCAAAGACCGCCATTGGCATGGTTTTGATGTAATGGCGCGAAAGCCAGAGTGCATCACCGGCAACGATTACGACCAGCGCCCAGGCACAAACCCGGCCGGCAGCCCCAGCGCGCCAGCGCGGCAAAATCATAATCCACAGACACACGCCCGCACCCAGTGTCATAAGCGCCGCATGCCAGAGGGCCACAACCTTGTTGCCGACAATCGTCACAGCATATTGCCCCCAGCCCATGGCGCCTATCCTGGCGATATCATTAGCGCTGCCGCCCGTTTGCAGCAAGGCCCAGAAAGTCAGCAACACCCCGGATATGAACACGGCAAAGACAAAATTACTCATCCAAGTGGAGGTTGTTTTGGTGACCGCTGGCGTCGCCGGCCGGTCTTTTTGTTTTTGTTTCTTCATAATGCAATTTACATGCGCGCTGCGCGACCATAACGCACGCACCTGCGGGTTAGCGAACCGGGCTGCCAAAAAATATCACGGTGATTGAAATTAGCATAGCGCCAGCAGCTGGACAAGCAGGACTTAATATATCCCGACAGATAAAACTATTTGAGCGCTAGTAATACAGCGTAGGCGCCATCCTGCCCCGAGACAGGCGGGAACGACTGACGGACCATCACCCGGCAAAAATCAGGATGCGTCTTCAGCCAGGACGAAACCAGCAGCTCGTTTTCTTCCGGCTCCAGGCTACAGGTGCTGTACACAATGCAGCCGCCACGCTTCAAAAGTCCGGTGGCACGCTCCAGTAATTCGCGCTGGGTAATTCCCAAGCGCGTCAATCCGGATTTCGAAAATCGCCAGCGCACATCCGGCTTGCGTCGAATAACCCCCGTATTACTGCAGGGCACGTCCAAAAGAATACGGTCAAAACGTCCAAATGATTCAGGCCGCAAGCGCCGGGCATCACCTTGTACCACCTTGGCAAAATCGGCGCAACCCAGGCGCTCAAGATTGGCGCGCAGACGCGGCAAACGGTCGGAACGTAAATCCATGGCCACGAGTTGACCCTTGAGCCGCAGGCGCTCGGCAATGAGCACGGTTTTGCCCCCAGGCGCCGCGCAGGCATCCAGGACATGGTCGCCCGGCCGGGGGTTCAGCAGTTCTACCGCCTGGATCGCGGCCGGATCCATGACCACGAAATGACCCTCGCCGTAGCCCGGCAAATCAGCGACCCGTACGCCGTGCGCCAGGGTAAAGCATGCGGGAAAAGCGTGCGGGCGAACCGAGTCGCCCACCCCGCGCGCCGCCAGATTTTTAAGATAAGCCTCCGGCGTAGTCTTCAAGCAATTGATCCGAATAATCACATCGGCGCGCTCATTGTTCCAGGCACACAAGGCCTCGGTCGGGACCGGCCCAAAATTTTTAATCCAGCGCTCGATCAGCTCATCCGGATGGGATTGCCGGATGCCCAGCGGCTGGCGCTCCAGTTCCGCCAGCAGTTCGTCCTTTTCACGAAGGGTCCGGCGCAGGATCGCATTCACAAAATCGGCCTGGCGCGCACCGCGGGAGGCTTTCGCAGCTTCCACGGTCTCGTGGACGGCGGCATATGGCGCCACTTCGGTCATCTTCAGGAGCTGGTACAAACCGACCAGCAGGAAGGCCTGCTGGGCAGGCTCTGGCGCACGGCGCACATAACGGGCAACGACCCAGTCCAGGAGCCGTTTCCAGCGCACAATGCCATAGATCAACTCCATGATAAACGCACG
>CAYYBV010000136.1:0-5457 GCA_964469675.1 uncultured Verrucomicrobiota bacterium | reverse complement strand
ATGACTTTTTTCGATTTCAATTCCAAAGGACGGTATTTCCGGCTTTTCTCCTCTGATAAACAAGGAGGGGAAACGAATGAACAAAGGACGAACGGTGTTTGCGCAATTGATGGACTGGCTTCCGAAGTACCAATTCGAGAAGTGCGTGCGACGCTACAACGGAAACCGGCGAGTGCGAACGCTGACCTGCTACGAACAGTTTCTTGTCATGGCGTTTGCGCAGCTGACCTATCGGGAAAGCTTGCGCGATATCGATACCTGCATGAGAACATTGGGGCATCGCCTGTACCATGCTGGGATTCGGGAACCGATGGCTCGAAGTACGTTGGCGGATGCAAACGAGAAACGGCCGTGGACGATTTTTGCGGATTTTGCGCAAGTGTTGATTCGGGAGGCGACCGATCTGTATGCCGGCGAGAGCTTCGCCGCCGAATTGAAGCAGGCCGCCTACGCCTTGGATTCCACAACGATCGATCTTTGTCTGTCCTTGTTTCCCTGGGCGAAATTCCGAAAGCGCAAAGCGGCAGTCAAATTGCATACGTTGCTGAACCTTCATGGAAGCATTCCCGCCCTTGTCATTATTACCTCCGGCAAGGTTCACGATGTCAACATCCTCGACGAATTGCCCATCGAAGCCGGGGCATTCTATATCATGGACCGGGCATACTTGGACTTCAAGCGACTTTACCGTATCCATGGCAACGGCGCCTTCTTCGTCACCCGAACCAAACACAACTTCAGGTTCCAACGCCGTTATTCCAATCCGGTCAAGAAGCGTCTGGGCGTCCGTTTCGATCAGACGATTGTTTTGAAAGGCTTTTACTCGCATCATGGCTACCCCGACAGCTTGCGCCGCATCGGGTACACCGACCCGACGACGGGCAAGAAACTCGTGTTTTTGGCAAACAACTTCAGCGAACCGGCTCGGACCATCGCGCTGTTGTACAAGTCCCGATGGCAGATCGAACTGTTCTTCAAATGGATCAAGCAACATCTTCGAATCAAGGCCTTCTATGGCACCTCCGAGAATGCGGTCAAAACGCAAGTCTGGATCGCCATCTCCATTTACGTACTGGTGGCCATAATCCGGAAGCGACTTCGCCTGCATCTCAGCCTCTACACAATTTTACAGATTCTGAGCATCTCGCTTTTCGAAAAAACGCCCATTTTACAGGCCTTTGCTCAACATCGACGACAAATTAAAGATACTCAACCGCTAAAACAACTGTATTTACAAGGTTTTTTAACCGGACAGTAGTGATCCATCATAATATTTTAATTTTGGGGCCGGTCGCCAACCTGTTCCCGTTCTTGCGCAAGTGGATCACGCGGTCGCTAATCTATTGGAAACCTAATCCGATCTTTAATGCGATCGGATTCCTTGTGCGCAATTATTGCAATATGCATATCTGGCCGTTTAAAAAGGGGCCGATGGTTTTTGTGCGGCTTTTGTGGAAGGTGGTGCGGATTGACCGTAAAAATTATGATTAATCCTCATGTGCCGGCCAATGACGCACGCATGTTGAACCCGGTGTGTAATGGGCTTGCAAATTCAGGCCCACAACTGGATTTTGTCGGTAATTTATCAGCGCTTGAATATCCATGTGTTGTATGAAAACAATCATTGAACTAGAGGCCAAGGCCCGGTGGGTTCGGCGTGAAACCCTGCTGATTCATAAAAAAGCGCCGGAAACGCGCATCGCTTCGGCGTTATCCTGTGTTGAAATATTTACTGCGCTTTATTATGGCGGCATCATTGCCTGCCGGCCGAATGATCCGTCCTGGGGTGATCGCGACCGCCTGATTATCAGCAAAGGGCATGGCTCCGTGTGTTTTTATCCTATTCTGGCTGACTTGGGTTATTTCGCAAAATCGGAACTCGGCCGGGTGTGCAGCCCGGGATCGTTCCTCGGCGGAATTCCCGATCCCATTATTCCAGGCTTTGAAACCGTAAACGGCTCGCTGGGGCACGGCTTGGGGGTTGGCTGCGGCATAGCGCTTGGTCTTAAGGCCCAACATAAGCAAAACCATGTCTTTGTTTTAATGGGTGACGGTGAGCTTTACGAAGGTGCCGTGTGGGAAGCGATTATGTTCGCCGGCGAGCATCGCCTTGGCAACCTGACGCTGATCGTTGATAATAATAAAATATGCCTGCTCGATTTTTGCGAAAAGATTATAAGCTTGAGTCCGTTGGTTAATAAATTTTCGGCGTTTCGGTGGGATGTGACATCGGTTGATGGGCATGATCTTGCCCGTCTCTGCCAAGTGCTCGGCAAAAGCAAAAATGATCCGGGCGCCATGCCCAAGGTGATAATCGCCCATACAGTTAAAGGCAAAGGCGTTCCGCGTTTAGAAGGGGACCCGCTGTGTCATGTCAAGACTCTGAGTTCGGAAGAAATCGACCTGCTCACTCGGGAGCTTTCATGAAAACGCAGCCTTCGATAACCATGCGGGACGCGTTTATTCAGGCGGTGTATGCAAGGATGGCCGTCAACGATAGAATTTTCTTTTTATGCGCCGACTTCGGCTCGCCCAAGCTGGATGATCTGCGGCGTGATCATGGGGATCGTTTCGTTAATGTCGGTATTGCCGAGCAGAATTTAATCAATGTCGCTACGGGGTTGGCTCTGGAAGGCTTTGCGGTCTATGCCTATGCGATTGCCTCGTTTTTGACAATGCGGGCGTATGAACAAATTCGGGTTAATCTTTCCGTTTTGGGTCAATTAAAACCACTGAATGTCAACCTTGTGGGCGTGGGCGCCGGCATGAGTTATGATGTTTCCGGCCCTTCGCATCATTGCCTTGAAGATTTAGCCATTATGCGATTGTTGCCCAACCTGGAAGTGTTTTCGCCGGCGGATAACAGCACGATTGAGGCCTTGGTGGATTATTCCGTTCGCGAGCCTCGACCTAAATATTTTCGCTTGGACGGCAAGCCGCTTCCAGACATATACAACGCGGCCATGCGGCTTGATGTCACACAGGGGTTTAGCGTGCGCGTGCCGCCTTCGGACACGTGTTTGATCGCAACAGGATATATGACCCATCAAGCCATAAAAATTGCCGAACGGATGGCGAAGATGGGCAAGCCGGTCGGCGTTATCGATGTCTTCAAGTTGAAGCCTTTTAATGCAAATGCCTTGGTTCAGAATATTTGTAGTTGCCGGCGAATTGTTACCATGGAAGAGGCGTTTGTCGGTAATGGCGGGCTGGATTGTGCCGTTGCCGGGGCATTGGCCGGGCAGGGGCTCCATATGGAGCTTATTAAAATTGGGCTTGATGATAAATACAACTTTGATTCCGGCGCGCGCAATTATTTGCATAATCAGGCCGGGATAGGGGAGGAAGCCATCCTGAAAACAATACTGGCTTCGGGGGCTTAATAAGGTTTGTATGATTGATATTGTGCTGATTAATCCCGGGGACCGCCAACAGGTTTTCCAGTCTTTAGGGCGTGATTATTCGGCCGTGGAGCCGCCTTACTGGGCGGCGGTGATTGCCGCTTATCTGCGGCATCAGGGTTTTTCCGTGGCCTTGATTGATGCCAATGCCGAATGTTTAAGTCCCGCCCAAACAGCCCAGCGGGCGGTGGCGCTGAACCCGGTATTATGCGCGGTGATCGTGTACGGCGCGCAACCGTCGGCGTCAACGCAAAATATGACTGCGGCCGGTTGTATCTGCCAGGCCCTTAAAACTGCCGGTATGGATGCGGTGGCAATTGGCGGATTGCATCCCTCTGCCTTGCCCCAGCAAACGGTGCGTGAAGAAAGCGTGGATTTTGTCGTGGACGGCGAGGGGCCGCTCACTTTTGAGCGTTTGATTCCTGTGTTGCGGTCGAAAAAAACTGCTTTTGAGGGTGTGCCGGGATTGTGGTGGCGCGATGCGCGCAACGTGATCAATCACACGCCGCGCGCGTCTTTGATTGAAAATACGGATCTTTTTTTCCCGGTTGCGGCTTGGGATCTGCTGCCAATGCATCGCTATCGGGCGCATAATTGGCATTGCTTTGATAATCTTCAAGAACGAAGTCCCTATGCGGCGATATATACAAGCTTTGGGTGTCCTTTTGCTTGCGTGTTTTGCTGTATTAACGCCCCTTTTGGCAATCCTGGAATCCGCTTCCGCAGTCCAAAATTGGTATTACAGGAATTGGATGTTTTGGTAAATACTTACCACGTCCATAACCTCAAAATTGCCGATGAATTGTTTGTTCTGGATGAACGACATTATCTGGGGATTATTGAGGGGTTGTTGTTTCGCGATTATCGGTTGAATATCTGGGCCTATGCCCGTGTTGATACCATAAAAATCAAACATCTTGCCAGAATGAAAAAAGCGGGAATTAACTGGCTGGCCCTGGGGATTGAATCCGCGGATCCGACCGTGCGCGATCAGGCCCGGAAAACTTTGCGCAATCAGGAAATCCAAAACGTGGTCAAAGCGATTCAGGACGAGGGCATTCGGGTTATGGGTAATTTTATTTTCGGCCTGCCAGCGGATAGCTTGGCCACGATGCGTGCCACATTAGATCTGGCGCTGGCCTTGAATTGTGAGTTTGCCAATTTTTATTGCGCCATGGCCTATCCGGGGGCCAAGCTGTATGACGTTGCAATTAGATCCGGATGGCCCTTGCCTGCCAATTGGCGCGGCTTTTCGCAACATGCTTATGACACATTGCCGTTGCCCACAAGTTGCCTGACGGCCCGTCAGGTTCTGGAATTCCGGGACAATGCCTTCCATGAATATTTCTCCAGCTTGAATTATCTGGATATGGTGGAGGTTAAGTTTGGGCGGACCGTCCGCGATCACGTGATTGCCATGACCCGGACGCGTTTGAAGCGGCAATTGCTTGGCACATGACGGCGCGCGTTTATGGGTGGGGTGAATTTTTAACCGCTTTGGTGACCACGTCACAGATAAAGGTAATGTCTTTTTTTCCGAGTGATTGGTTGTTCGGCAGGAAGAAACCGCCCTGGTACAGTCGGTTGGCTATCGGCGCCGAAAATTTCCGGTAGCGGTCAGTCCAAAAAGGATGGCGGCCAAGATTCCCGGCTGTAAAAATGCGTGTGTCAATCAGTTGGCGTTCCAGTGCTTTTACAATTTGTTTGCGCTCCCCAGTTGATGCGGCAATCGCGCAAAATGAAATACTGCTGATCAAATCGCCGGGTAATCCCGGCGCGAACCCGATAATTTCATGTAATGCTTGCTGATATGCCAAATGATTGGCAACCCTGATCCTGATTGTTTCATCCAGTTTGCGCAATTGGATCTGCCCCATTTTGGCGCTGATATCGGTCGGTCGCAGGTTAAAGCCGGGATATTTGAACGTAAACGGGGCGTGAAAAGGGTCCACATCATATTTGCTCATGATTTTCAATCTTTCCCGTTTTGAAAGATCCTTTAGCCATCCGTGGCTGCGCAGCATCAATAATTGATGGTAAAGTTCGCGGTCATTGG
>CAYYBV010000135.1:0-5511 GCA_964469675.1 uncultured Verrucomicrobiota bacterium | reverse complement strand
CTTGCCTTTCGTGACGGGCAGCACTTCGCCGACGGCCTTGGCGGCACCGGTCGTGCTTGGGATGATATTCAACGCCGCCGCGCGGCCGCCGCGCCAATCCTTTTTGGAAGGGCCATCCACGGTCTTCTGCGTCGCGGTATAGGAGTGGATGGTGGTCATGAGGCCGGTCTCCACACCGAAGCCTTCCTTCAAGAGCACGTGCACCAGGGGCGCCAGGCAGTTGGTGGTGCAGGAGGCGTTGGAAACGATCTGGTGCTTGGCGGAATCATACTCATTATCAATCGTCTTAACATCGCCTTTGCCCGGGGCGGAAAGAATGACCTTCTTGGCGCCGGCGGCCAGATGCCCCTTGGCTTTTTCGGAATCGTTGAAGAGGCCAGTGCACTCGAGCACATACTCCACGCCCATCGCCTTCCAGGGCAGTTCGGCGGGGGTTTTCGTGGCCATTACGCAGCGAATCTTGTTGCCATTGACCACGAGCACATCATTCTCCTCTTTGGAGGCATCGCTCTTGGCCGTGGCAACCGTGTGCTTGAATTTACCATGAATCGAATCGTACTTCATTTGATATGCGAAGTAGTCCGCGTTGGTGGAAACATCCACCACGGCTACCACATCCAGCGTTTTGCCCAGCAAACCCTTGTCACAGATGGCCTGGAAAGCCATGCGACCAATGCGCCCAAACCCGTTAATTCCCACTTTAATGGCCATGTGGCGATACTCCTTATGTTGATGTTTGTTGACCTGATTACTTAAAAAGAAATGGACATTATAGAAACTTGATGCCGCCGTCAATAACTGATTAAAAAAAGCCACGGATGGGGCCGCCGATATGGCGACAGCTTTTAACGGGACAGCGCCTGGCGGACAACATCTTCAACGGAAAAATCAGGCTTGCCGCCCGCCAAAACCGTAGTCACCATCTTATGGGCATCGGCCTGTTTATAGCCCAGGGAAATCAGGGCCAGCACGGCATCGCGCAAACGATGGTCGCCGTCCAAATCCGAGCCGGCGGGCACAAGCGCCGCAAGATTATCGACGGCAGAGAGCTTATCGCGCAATTCCAGCACAATGCGCTCGGCTATTTTTTTGCCGATGCCAGTCACTCCGCCCAGGCACTTGACGTCGCCGCCGGCAATGGCACCGGTTATTTCACGCACGGTCAAGCTGCTCAAGGCGCTCAAGGCCAGCTTGGGGCCGATGCCACTGACGCTCATCAGCAGGACAAACAGTTTGCGCTCGGCCTCGCTCACGAAACCGAACAGACTGTGCTGGTCTTCGCGAATATAGTCATAAACTAGCAAGCGGCAGTTTTGCTGTTCCGGGCCCAGCCGGTCAAAGCTGCTCAGCGGCACGAACAGCTCGTAACCCACCCCGCCGATGTTCAGCACCACGCGCGTCGGGGTCTTTTCCACCAATACGCCTTCAATGAATGTAATCATATTTCCTTTGCGCCCGCCAGCGCGCCGTATTTTCCCGCATGGGCATGGCAGATGGCAATGGCCAGGGCGTCGGCGGCATCCTCCGTCGGCGCTTCGCGCAGGCCCAGGATCGAGGTTACCATGCGGGTCACCTGATCCTTGCCGGCGCCGCCAAACCCAACCACGGCCTGCTTGACACGGCGCGGCGAATACTCACACACCGGCACGCCGGCCGTCGCGCAGGCGGCGATTACCACGCCGCGCGCCTCGCCCAGGATGACGGCGGTGCGCACATTCTTGCAGAAAAAAACACCTTCAATGGCCACCACCCCGGGCCTGCCCCTTTCAAGAATTGCGCCAATCGCCGCGTGCAAATTAGCCAGGCAGCGTGACAATGGCCAAGCGGCCGGATTTTTCACCAGCGCCTGTTCGACAACTTCAAAGCTCGACCCGCGCACCTGGATCAAGCCCAGCCCCGTGCAGCGCAAGGACGTATCCACGCCAAGTATGCGGCTGGCAGAAATTTCGGATTTCTGATTTTTGATTTCTGATTTCAAATCCATGACGAGGCAATTTCAATTACCGATTGCCCTTTCAGGATCAACGACCGTGATCCAACAAATTTAACGCAGTATTTCCGCTTCCGAAAAAATGACGGCAATGATGCCCGCAATTACCGACACAACTGCGGCTATGCAATCGAAAACATTTGTTACTTCTGTTCCATCGCCTTCAAAACGGCCTCATCCACATCCATGTTGGAATAAACATTCTGGACATCCTCGTTCTCCTCAAGAGCTTCAATAAACTTGATAATGTTACCGGCAATAGTCTTATCAGCAACCGGCACAAAGGCGTCCGGAATCATGACAATTTCCGCGCTGGCGGTTTTAATGCCGGCTTTTTCCAGAGCATCAACCACGGCCTGGTAACTGGCGGGGGCGGTAATGATCTCGAACACTTCGCCGTCCTGTTGCATATCCTCGGCGCCGGCATCCAGCACGATGCCCATCAACTTATCTTCGTTCACCGTGGAGGATTCCACCAGTATCTGTCCCTTGCGCTTGAACGTGCGCGAAACCGCGCCCTGGCCCGCCAGGTTGCTGCCGAATTTCGTAAAAATATGCCGGATTTCCGAAGCGGCCCGGTTCTTGTTGTCCGTCAGGACCTTAATAACCAAAGCCACCCCGCCGGCGGCATAACCCTCATAGGTGATTTCCTCAAGCTGGCCGCCGGCCAATTCACCAGTACCCTTCTTGATGGCACGCTCCACGTTATCGGCTGGCATGTTACTGCCCTTGGCCTTGGCGATCAGCGTGCGCAGGGCCGGATTCATGGCGGGATCGCCGCCACCGGCACGGGACGCGATGGAAATTTCCTTGCTCAATTTGCTAAAAATTCGCCCGCGCGCGGCATCCGCCGCGCCCTTTTTATGCTGAATAGTTTTCCATTTGCTATGCCCGCTCATATTGCCCCCTCATCGTATTATTATAGCGACCCAGCTGTTGTTTTAAAGTTTCCGCGCACTCCGCCAGACCGTCAGGCCAGCTTGTGACACGGGGCCATATTAAACCCCGCCAGCGGGCCACCGGATGCGGCGCCAAAATCCTGGATCCAGCCCTCGGTGAATCCTAACCGCTCAACCGCCCGGCAGAAAACATCATATTCCGACCGGTCAATAGGCCGGCTCCAGGGAGCCAGGCCAAGCGCCCGATACGCCGGAGTGTATTGCGCCATGACACTCACGGCCACCTGCACCCCAACCTGTTGCGCCAGCCATTCCAGCGAGGCACAGGCCTCGCGCGCCAGCCCGGGCATAATTAACAGCCGGCAGATCACACCACGTACGGCAATGCCCTCGGCATCCACAACCAAAGGCCCAGCCTGACGCCACATTTCCAGCAACGCTGCCCGGGCGTGCTGCACATACGCCGCGGCATCGGACCCGCGCGCGGCGGCTTCCGGGCTGGCGTAGCGCAGATCCGTCAGAAAAACATCCACTGTTCCCGCCAGGGCCCGCACGGTCGCGACCCTTTCAAAACCGCTGGTATTATATACCACCGGCAGGTTTCGACCAGTCCCGCGCACAAGCTCCAGCGCCCCGGCAATCATCGGCAACCAGGGCGTCGGACTCACCAGATTCCAGTTATGACAGCCCTGCGCGCGCAGCGCGCCAAGGATACCGGCCAGTTCCGCAACCGTATAGGTCGTACCACACCCCTCCTGGCTCCAGGGATAATTCTGGCAATAAACGCAATGCAGTGTGCAGCGACTGAAAAAAATCGCACCCGATCCACGCGTCCCGGAAATGGGCGGCTCCTCGCCAGGATGCGCGCCATACCGGAAAACTTCCGCCATGTTGCCGGCGCGGCAATAGCCCGCCTTTCCAGCCGCCCGCTTTACTCCGCAACACCGCGGGCACAGCTCGCAATGCGCCAACGCACCCGATATCGAATTCTCGATTTTCGATTGCCGATTTTCGATTCCAGCCCCGCCGTATCTACAACTTCCGCCGTCCGCCCGCTGTCTTGATGTATTCGACATTGGGCGCTCAAAGTTGGATGCTGGGTGTTTGCCTCGTTCCACTCCGTCTGGTGTCCGCTCCGCACGCTCTCCGCTCCACGCGTCTATTCCTCCTCTTCCTTCTTCTTCTCGGCCCCGGCAATAACTTTCTGGGCAATCATGTTGGGCACGACATCATACCTGGCAAACTTGATTTCGAACGATCCGCGCCCGCCCGTAATACTGCGCAATTCGGAGGAATAACGGAACATCTCCGCCTGGGGCACTTCCGCAGTGATAACCTGCACCCCATCCTCCACATCCACGCCCAGGATGCGCCCGCGCCGGTGGTTCAAGTCACCGTTGATGTCACCCATGGACTGTTCCGGTACCATAACGCGCACGGTCATAATCGGCTCCAATAGGACGGGTTTGGCCTTGGTCAGGGCCTCCTTAAAAGCGCGCGCCGCGGCAATCTTAAATGCAATTTCGGAGGAATCCACATCATGGTAAGAGCCATCATACACGGAGACTTTCACATTGACCACGGGGTAGCCGGCCAACACGCCATGTGGCATGGCCTCCAAGAAACCCTTTTCGCAGGCCGGGATGAAATTGCGCGGGATCACGCCCCCGACAACCGCATCCACGAACCATTCCTTTTCGTCCGGGCGTTTGGCCTGGACCTTGCAATACACTTCCGCATATTGCCCACGGCCGCCGGACTGCTTCTTGTGCTTGTAATGGCCATCGCCCAGGCCGGCCACCGTTTCCTTGTAAGCCACCTTGGGCACCTTGAATTCCGCATCCAGGTTGCTGCGTTTTTTCATCAACTCGTGGACCAACTCCAAGTGCGTATCGCCCATCCCGGAAAGCACCGTTTCGTGCGTATCCGCATGCCGCTCCACCACCAGGGTCGGATCGTCCTCCACAGCACGGCTTAGCGCAATACCAAGCTTATCGTCATCCGCCTGGTTCCTGGCAAAAACCGCCACCGACACCACCGGGCTGGGGAAAACGACCGGATCAAATACCACTTTCTGCCCCACCGCGCACAGGACATCGTTAAGCCCGGTGTTTTTTAATTTCGGCAGCGCCACAATATCACCGGAGCGTGCCTCCGTAATCGGCACCGGTTTTTTGCCATGTGGTTGGAGAAGAATGCCGATTTTTTCCTTCTGGCCCTTGGTGGCATTGAAAATTTCTGTGTTTTCTTTGAGTGTGCCGCTGTAAATGCGCACATAGTACAACTTGCCGGCATAGGGATCGGTCACATGCCGCCACACTCCCGCAACGACAGGCGCATCGGGGGACGGATTGATCAGTGTATCGGCGGCATCCTTGACCGCCCGTTCCAATGGCGATGGGAAAAGGCGGACGATGCCGCCCAGCAATTCATTGACGCCAGCATCCTTGGCCGGCATGACCGCAAAGACAGGGACCAGGCCGCCGGCGCACACCGCAGAGCGCAGGCCCTTGGCAATTTCATCGGCGGTCAGTTCCACGCCGCCCAGAAATTTTTCCAGAAGCGCATCGTCCGTTTCGGCCACGCGTTCAAGCAGCATGTTTTTGTAGGTCTGCCAGTTGG
>CAYYBV010000134.1:3751-5540 GCA_964469675.1 uncultured Verrucomicrobiota bacterium | reverse complement strand
GCAGCAGGTCGTCGCAACGAGGCGAAACTCTATTGGGACTGGGCGCCATCTAGTCCACGTCGTGGAGAAAATTGCGGGCGGTATCCGAGCGGCTGAAATAACAGCGCTCGATGGCGTTCATAATCACAGCGCGCGGTGCCAGCAGTGGTTTTAATTCCTGTTTGAGCAGCAGCGCCAGGTGCTTCTGCGCACTGATGGCGGTTGGATCGTGGAGCAACAAAACTGTTTGATCGTGATGTCGGATCGGCAGCATAACGTGCGCGCGAGCCCATTCCACGGGTAAATCCGTCGCTAGATCGTGGGCCAGCATTAGATCGTCCACGGCGGTTATAAGGTCCAAACCAAATTTTTGCGCCACGACTTTCAGTTGTGCCAGTTCGGTGTCAGATTCGGTTGTTTCGGGTTCCGAGGGCATGATTACAAATCCAATGAAGAATTTAAAATGAAGAATGCAGGATCAAACCCTGTCATTAATTGTCCTGCGTGACACGGGATAATTTTGTTGCTTGCCATGCATCCCGCGTGGTCTGTTTTCGCACTCACTTCTTCCCTTTGGGGTCTTCTGCCTCCATCGGCTGAATCATCAGGTTGGTTTCGGTGTTGAAGGCGGTTTTTGCCTTGATCATTTCGGTCAAGGCCAGCGCGCTGGCGGCATTGGTGGCCACATGGGGCGTTACGAAAATCAGCAAGTTGGTTTTTTCCACGGCATCTTCCTTGGTATGGAAAAGCCAGCCAAGGAGCGGGATTGAACCGAGGAATGGTATTTTACGGTCATTTTGAACGGTATCCTCCCGCATCAAGCCGCTGATGACAATCGTATCACCATCCGGCACAGTCAAGGTCGTGGTTACTTCCCGTTTCGCAATCGTGGGCGTAAAAGATTTGCCGCTCGTAGATTCCACCAGAACGGCTTCAATGCTCGGATTCAACTTCATTAACACTTCGCGGTTTGGGTTAATGTGCGGGGTTACGCTCAGCTTGATGCCGACATCCACGCGATCAATGTTTTCAATGTAATCACGGGCCGTCCCCGCCCCGGCCGAGACCGTAGATTTCAGGATGGGAATGTTTTTGCCAATCGTGACGTTGGCCGGCTGGTTGTTCTGGGTCCAGAGTGGAATGTTGGAAAGAATTTTGAATTTACCCTTCTGCTGGATGGCGATGATATTGATCAATGCTGGGAAACGTGGCACGACGTTTCCATTGGCATCCTTATAACTGCCATGGGCCAGGCCAAAGGTCAGGCCGCTGGGTACCAATCCGCTGGTGATCTGCTGCATCAACGTGTCTTCGCCTTCAGCCGTGCGCATCCCGCCCACGGCCACGGTGGAGCCCTCGGAAGGGTTGCCGCCAGCCAGAAATTCAGCCCCCAGCTTGCTGCCGTCATTTAAGGTCAATTCGGCGATCATGACTTCAACAAGAACCTGTTGTGGAGGAAGATCCAATTGTTCGATCAATTCTTTTACCATCTTGAAGTCTTCCGGAGCGGCGTCAATCAGCAGGGCGTTATTGCCCAGGCTGGACTCGATCGAAATTTTCTGGTTTTGTGGTTTTTCGACGCGTTTAGAAATTAGCGCTGTTAAACTTTTGGCCGCCTCGTCGGACGCAAGATATTTAAGAAAAATAGCCTGTAAATGGCCGTAGCCACTGCGCGGTTCAACATCCATTGCGATGATCATCCGCTTCAGTTCGGCAATCTGCCCGGGCGTGCCGACCAGAATCAGGCCGTTGGAATGGGGCGCCGCCACGACCACGGCATCGACCGTAGAGGCGGACACGCCGACCAGCA
>CAYYBV010000134.1:0-3741 GCA_964469675.1 uncultured Verrucomicrobiota bacterium | reverse complement strand
TGCGTGCTGCCGGCGGTGGTCATGGCCAAGTTCAGTTCGGCGGCCATATTTTCGGCGTTGGCAAATTTCAGCACATACAGCTCAGTCGTGCGCGCCATGCCGGGTTTGTCAATCTGCGCAATGATTTGTTCGATACGGCGGATGCTTGCGGCGGTGTCCGTGATTACCAGATGGTTGGTTGTCTCCAGGATGCCTATGGCCCCGCCCTTGCCCTGGTCCACCATGGGATCAAGTAGGCGGCGTACTTCCGCGGCGCGGAGATTGTTGACGAGAATCACTTTGGTGATCACGCCGTCGGCGGGCACCTGCTCGTTTTCACCCATGACCGGTGCGATGGGCGTCCCGCGCTTATCGCGGGTCACGATTCGGCTAATGCCCTCGCGTTCCACAATGGCACACCCCTCGGCTTCCAGGATCGAAATAAAAAGGGGGTACACTTCGCCGATTGGAATTTGTGCTGGTGTTACGACTGTAACCTTGCCGACAATCTCCTTGTCGAGCACGAAGCGTTTGCCGGTGAGATCGCCTACCAGCTTAACCAGAAAGCGGATGTCAACCTGGTCAAAGTTAAAATTCACGAAACCGCCGGTGATAACGCCCGTTTGGGCGTTGGCCGTTTGCTGGGTTTCGGCCCGGGCGAATACGGATGGCCATTCTGGCGAGGCCAGTAGCGTCGTGCCGACCAATAAAAAACATGCGATGCGATTGTTCATCGTAAAATCTTAGCGTGCGATACCACGCTCGGATGCCGATACAAATGCGATCAAATGATCGAGTTCCGTGCAGGCGGCCAATTCGACTTTCATTTTTTCAATGGCGGCACGGGTGGTCAGGTTTTCCCGGTAAAGTATACGGCAGGCATCTTTGAGCGTATGGCGGATTGCTTCAGTTATGCCATGCCGTTGCAATCCAATGGTGTTGAGTCCATGAATGGTGGCGGGGTTGCCGTCCGCCATCATAAATGGCGGAATATCCTGGGTTGCTTTGGAACAGCCGCCGATGATGCATAATCGCCCGATGCGCACGAACTGATGAATGCCGCACAGGCCGCCAATCACTGCGTTGTCCTCGACGACCACGTGGCCGGCCAGTGTGCCGGCATTGGAAATTATGACCCCATTGCCGACGATGCATTGATGCGCTACGTGGGAATAAGCCATAATGTGACAGCGTGCGCCCACCCGGGTCACATCGCCCTCGTTGGTTCCGGAGTTTACGGTGACATATTCGCGCAGGGTGGTGTTGTCGCCGATTTCTACAAATGTGACGGCGCCCTTGTATTTCAAGTCCTGGGTCTGGGAGCCGATGCTGGCAAACGGGAAGATCGTGCAGTTTTCACCGATCGTTGTCCAGCCGTCCAAGAAAACGTGCGGCATGATGCGCGTAGCCCGTCCGATTTTAACGTGCGCCCCGACAATGCTGTAGGCGCCGATTTCCACGTTTTCGTCAAGCTCGGCGCCGGAAGTAACGATGGCAGTGGGGTGAATGGTGGTCATGGTTACACTTTCTGGTCCGTCAACATGAATAACATATCCGCTTCGGATGCCACTTGGCCGTCCACCAATACCCGTCCATGTGCCCGGATTACATTGCCGCGGGTATTTAAGATTTCAACCTCGATACGCATCTGGTCGCCCGGCGTGATCATTTTACGAAACCGGGCGTTGTCAACTCCCATGAATAGGGGCAGGATACCATGGGCTCCGGTCTTGCGGCAATGCAGGATTCCGCCGACCTGGGCCATGGCCTCCAGCTGCAAAACGCCGGGCATGACCGGCGTGCCGGGAAAATGCCCCTGAAAAAACGGCTCGTTTACCGATATGCTTTTGATCCCAACAATTCTTTTTAGATCGTCACATTCAATGATCCGGTCAATCATCAACATCGGGTAACGGTGAGGAATTAGTTTTTGGATTTCCTGGTTGGTCAAGGTTGTGGCCATGTGCGCGGATTCCTTAAATTAATTCGGCCTCTTGCAAGGGCCGATGCGTTCACTAATTGCTGTTATTTATACACGGAAACAAAGGATGCGCCAATACATAAATTTAAATGGTGATGCCACGGCGTTTGGGTTGATCGCGTTTTGAACACTGGCGGAAGGGGAGGGATTCGAACCCCCGGAGCCTTGCGGCTCGCCGGTTTTCAAGACCGGTGCTATCGTCCACTCAGCCACCCTTCCATTTTTTTATCAATGCGTTGCGATTTTAACTAGTTTAGCCGAAAAACTAAAAAGCCGCTTGTTCCCAGCGTGTTGTATATACCGATACAAAATCATATTTTTAATATCAAGGTGGTATGGCAATAAGCAAAGCGCAATAGACTAAAATTAACGCAAGAACCTATTGCAGGCAAGGCAAAAACGGGCGCGCGATGGGCGAGCGATGATAGGTGTTGCTTGCATCGGTTTTTTTGTTGGGCGGCGCGGCGATAGTGTCCCCGCCTATCTGTGCATAATTCACATAGCGCGACGTTTTTCAATTATGGTTGTGGTATGACGTGTGAAACGGACTCTTGTCGGCACTCCATATTTTTTCTTCGTGTCGTAGTCGGGGAGTACGACTTTGCGGCGATTGGCGTAGAGCGAGAAACACCACCATCGCGAGCTTGTTTATGGATTGCGAGTTTATCGTGAGCGTAATGAGCGGAGCCACAGCCGATCAGTCGTTTGAATTTGATTGCGCCCGCCCCGCGTCATATTTTGCCGGCGCAGTGCTGCATGCCTTTTACAGTGATGCGGGATACAGCAATGGCGGTCCAAAAACTGCAAAATTGTCCATGCATTCAAACAGGAGTTTTGGTGACATCAGGGTTGTTGTATTTATAGGTTTGGCCCCTTTTTTTTAAATCCACCTGTTTGCGCATGTTGTGTTGGTTGATCTATTAATTTGTTCCTTTACAAAATAAATCCAAAACGCGCTGCGCGTTCTTCGAGTTGCGCACCAAAGCGCCATGCCCCTCATCAAGGTCTTCAATGGTTGCGAGAACAAATGCCCCTTGTTTTTTTAGCCACACGGAAGTGCGCCGCATCCCCGGAATACCGTCACGGTCGGGATGCGTGTCGTGCCCTCCGGCGCAAGTTATCCAGCGCGTGTTTTTTAGTGGTGATGGTCCATAAGTGCCATCGAGAATAGAGCGATTCGGTGGGTAATTAAGGTTGACTCCGCCGGAACTGGCGACTGCTAGTGAGAAAAAACGGTGTCCTCTTCCGGCGTCGAGAGCCATGATGGAATAGGAATTAGCAGAACCGCGACTGAAGCCGTGCAGCATCGCTGTCCCTGGTTTAACTCCAAGTTTTGGCAAGGCATTCGTCAGCTCGCGATAGATTTGTTCCGGTGTATAATAAGATGTGGTTTTGTCGCCCGTTCCAAGCCACCACTGCAAGCAGATCAAGCCCAAGTCTCGGTTTTTCAGGTGCGGATACCAGATGGCCAGGTCATCAGTGGCAAACCCGTCGGAGCCGTGCAACGATACGACCCAGTTTTTGGGCTGATCGGTCGCCTTCCACACGACCAGAAAACTTTGTTCATCCGTCGTTGGAGTTATGACGAGATTTAATTGGACTGCGGTGGCGAACCATTTGCCACCCCGTGCCTTTTGAAAAATTTCAGCGGCCCTGCCATTGAGCGGTGCCATCTTCGGGGGCTTTATGGTTTCGGGCTGCATTTGCGCCATACAAGCGCCCGCCGCAGCCAGGATGGCGACAATCCATGGAAGTGGTGTAATCATTTTTATGCCGAATAA
>CAYYBV010000133.1:0-5589 GCA_964469675.1 uncultured Verrucomicrobiota bacterium | reverse complement strand
TGGCGCCGGCCACTTGAAGGGCAGTGTGCATAAGCGTGTGTGCGGGTGGTTCATATTTTTCAGGGCGGATCATAGGGGCCCGGCGCATAAATTGCAAGGGGGTCAGCAGTTTAATCGTGTCCAGTCGCAATTTCTGCTTGCATTCCGTGTTGGGGCAAGATAGTTTTTCTGCCAATTGCCCGGTCTTGGAATTACGTGGTGGAGCGTCATGGACGTCAAGAACATTAACCTCATGCCGGCGGAATTGCAGGCCATTTTGGAACATCGGCGCACCATGTCGGCGGCCCATGGTGTCACTGTTTCCCTGGAAGAGGCGATCAAGCATTTTGTTGAGCATTACGAATTTGACTGGCTGCGTGAGAAACAGCGCCGGGACATGACCGCGCAGCGCCAGGAAATTGAAAAGCATAAGTATTTGCAGTCGGAAAAGGAGGGGCGTGATATCGGCAAGGCCCGTGCGGCGGAAGAATGGTGTGCAAAGTATGCGCCCATCTGGCGGGCGGAACATGAATCGCTGGAGCGCAACGGGTTCCTGAAAGTCAGCGTGGTCGTTCAGGACGAGGGCGGGCTGCATTTGCGCCCGGCCTCCACGCTGGCGAGCATCGTCCAGCAATATGATTGTGACGTGTATGTGCACCGCGTGGATATGGAATATTTTAATTTTATTTTACAAGGCAAAAAATATTTGAACGTCAAGTCCGTGTTGTGCCTGTTGACCTTGAAGGCCGAAAAAGGCGAAGCGCTGGAATTAATCGCCACGGGGGCGCAGGCCAGGATCGCATTGGAAAAAATTGTGGCGTGTATCGGGCAGGGAGCCGAGCCGCAGGCGGTTGAAGCGGTCCCGGGAGTCAAATCGGCGGCAATCTAAAAGAGGATTTTATCATGACAGATCCTGTGTCATCCGGTCAAGATCAGGCGCCGGAGTATCATCCGCTCGCGCTGGTGGATGTTTTGCGTTTCCTGAAGGCGAATTACACGGCGCTGGCCGTGGGTGCGGCGATCATCGTGCTGCTGGCCGTGGGGTTGACGATGTATTTTACGCAACAGCGGCGCAACGCCGAGCGTGCCTCGCAAATGCTACTGGTTGCCCAGACGCCCAAGCAATGGGAGGAACTGCTGGCGCAATATCCGGATGTCAAGGTGGCGCCGATTGCCCTGCTGGCCCTGGCTTCCAGCCATTATGGCGCCGGAGCGTATGACCAGGCGCAGGCCACGTATGTGCGGTTCCTGGAAAAATATCCCAGGCATGAAATGGTCCTGGCGGCCGAACTCGGTAAAATCCATTGCCAGGAAGCCCGTGGCGAAATCGAGCCGGCCTTTAATGGTTATACCTTGTTCAGTGGCATGCACCCTGCTCATTTCCTGGCGCCGCAGGCGCTGTTTGGCAAGGCGCGCTGCCTGCAAAGCATGCGCCGTTATCCCGAAGCTCGGGCGATTTACGAGGATTTTATTGCCGCCCATCCGCAAAGCGAGTGGGTGCCCCAGGCTGAGTTTGCCTTGCGCTTCCTGGATCGCGCCGTCCGCGCGCAGCGCCTCGGCGCCGCGACCAATGTGCCGACCATCCAGCCGTAAAAACTTCGGCCGCGTTGCGCGCCCGGCTGATGCTTTAAATATTTTGCCATGCATATCGTGCGCCCCATCAGCGTAGGTTTTGTCAGCCTGGGTTGCGCCAAGAACCTGGTGGATTCGGAAATCATTGCCGCCGGCTTGACGGCGCAGGGGTTCCAGTTGGCGTCATCCCCGCGTCGCGCGGACGTGGTACTTATTAACACCTGCGCCTTTATCCGGGACGCCAAGGCAGAATCCATTGAGGCGATTTTAGAGGCATGTGTCTGGAAAAAGCGCGGCTTTTGCCGTGCCGTGCTGGTGGCTGGCTGTCTGCCACAACGCTATCGCCGCGAAATCCAGTCGCTGTTGCCGGAGGTGGATGCCTTTATTGGCCTGGACGATTTAAAGCAGGCCGGCGCGGTGATCCGCCGCGTTCTGCGCGGCGAGCGGCCGGTCACGGTCATCGCACCTATGGCGCGGGCCGTGCTGGCGGCGCCCGGGGATCGCCTGGTTTTCACGGGCGCGCCCTATGCCTATGTTAAAATCGCGGAAGGTTGCGACCATACCTGCTCGTTTTGCGCGATACCGCAGATCCGTGGTCATTACCGTTCGCGGTCAATCAAAAGCATTGTGGCGGAAGCCGAGCAGCTGCTTAACCAGGGCATTCGCGAGTTGAACCTGGTTGCTCAGGATACTACCTCCTATGGGTTGGACCTGGGCGCGCGCACCAACCTGCCGACCTTGCTCCGGGCACTGGGCCGCATCGGCGGCCGTTTCTGGATTCGCCTGCTGTACGGCCATCCCGCCCATGTGACTGCGGCGCTAATGGATGCCATGGGCGAGGTGAAGCAGGCGTGCCATTACCTCGATTTGCCCATCCAACACAGCGATGCAGCCATCCTGCGCGCTATGCGGCGCCCGGGCACCGTTGAAAATTTACGGCGCACGTTCGCCGCCATTCGTGCCGCCCTGCCGGAAGTGTCCTTGCGCACAACCTGTTTAGTCGGCTTCCCGGGCGAGACGGAGCGGCAGTTTCGGAATTTGCTGGCATTTTTGGGGGAAATCCGCTTTGATCATGTTGCGGTTTTTACATATTCAAAAGAGGAAAACACGTCGGCCGCCCGATTATCCAGCCCCGTGCCAGTCGCCGAGGCCCAGCGCCGTAAAAAACATCTCATGCTCTGCCAAAAGCGGATCGTGGGTGAAACTGCCCGGTCGCAAATTGGACGATGCGCAGAGCTGCTGGTTGAACGCTATGATCGGAAACGGCGCTTATAGCTGACCCGGTCGCGCCGTCAGGCCCCGGACGTGGATGGGCTGGTGCATGTGTGCGCGCCGGTGGATGGCCTGGCGCCCGGCGCGCTGATCCGCGGTCGGTATGTGGCCACAAAAGGATACGATATGAAGGCTGTTTTGTGAGAAAATCGAGGAGTAATTAGAATTCAGAACGAAGGAAGTTCATGCGGAGTTTGCGCGTTTTGTTCTGTATTCTGACTACTGATTGCCAATGAACCTCTCCAATCAATTAACGGTCAGCCGTTTCGGGAGGGCGTTTATCATGACCATCTTCCTGACTTTGCCGATCCCGTTCGGCAAGACGGCAGGGTTTTTAGTTTTTGTGCTGGCGGCGCTGACCGATTATTGGGATGGTCGTCTGGCGCGCAGCACGGGGACCGTCACGGCCTTTGGTCAACTCATGGACCCGCTGGTGGACAAGGTGCTGATCTGTGCGGCTTTTGTCAGTTTTGTGGCCATAGATCAAATCGTTCCGGCCTGGATCGTGATTATTATCCTGACCAGGGAATTCATGGTCACGGGATTGCGTCTACTGGCGACCAACCGGGGTCAGGTGATTCCCGCCAGCCGCTGGGGTAAGCACAAGGCGCTCTGGCAGATGCTTGTGATTGGCCTGATCCTGATTGGCTTGGCCGTGCGCGAAGATCTACTGCCGTTAATGATGGAAGGCAAGGCGTTGACGACATTTCTCAATCAGCATTATAACAGTTACTTCCATTATGCGACATTCTGGCTTTCGGCCCTGGTGGCCTTTTTAACCGTGTTTTCCGGCAGTATATATCTTTGGCAATGCCGGCAGCTGGTGCGCGAAGCGAAGTAGATGAATACAGAAGTTAGAATTCAGGAGTCAGAAGTCAAAACGAGAACGCCGGCCGAAATTTTGAAGATTTAATCGCATGGCCAAAAGCACACTAATTTGTCTTGGGCGTTTATCGTTTGACCCGAACATTCCCGAAAGCGGAAATATAAGGCCTTATTCCTCAATTTTGAAGAGCATCCGTATCCATTCCTGCCAATATTGTGGAAGGTTTTAGGAGATGCGATATTTGGTTTTAACAAGAGATTTAAAATGTGGCGATGTGTTGAAATTAGTGAGTTTGCCGGAGGAAGTCAGTAAATTGCTGGCATCGCATGTTCATTCTATTCTGACTTCTGACTTCTGAATGCTGGATGTGCTATGATCAACCAGGAATGGGATATAAAGCCGCGCTCCATGGTGTGCGGCAAATGCCAGGCGCCGTTTGCCGACAACCAGGAATATGTGGCAGCTGACCTACGGGGCGGAGGGGTATGCGCGCCTCGATTGCTGTTTGGCCTGCTGGAGCGCGGCGGAGCATACACCGTTGGCCATTAGTATCTGGCACGGTGTTTTCGAGATGCCGCTGCCGCCGCCCCCGGAGGCGCTGAAAAAAGAGACGGCTGAATCGCTTTTGCGCGCGCTGGTGGCTAAAAACGATCCGGCCAACAGCAACGTCATTTTCATCCTGGCTGTTATGCTCGAGCGGCGGCGGATACTTGTCGAGCGCGATGTCCGCAAGCAGGACGACGGCAAACTTGTGCGTGTTTATGAACAACGCAAGACCGGCGACACTTTTATCGTCACCGACCCCCAACTGCATCTGGATCAGATCGCGCATGTCCAGGCCGAAGTGATGGCGATGCTCGCGGCGCCGGCAGAGCCGGTGGCGGCATTGAACGGTGCCGACGCCAAGCCTGGCGCATGACGCGTTTAAAAAGCGGATATGCTGGATTACAAGATCATCGGCGGGCAGATATTGGACGGTATGGGCGCTGATCCCGTGCGCGCCGATGTCGGTATTGTCGGCGACCGGATCACGGATGTTGGCGACTTGCTCCGCGCTGAGGCCGTCACGGTCTTGAATGTCGCCGGCCGTTTTGTGGCCCCCGGTTTTATCGACGTCCATTCCCATTCCGATGCTTACCTGCTGATCGAGCCCGCGGCGCCGAGCAAAATTTTCCAGGGTGTTACCACGGAAATCGTGGGAAATTGCGGCGCCAGCGCGGCACCCCTGGCGAATGCCGCCTGGTTGCCTTCCGATTGGCGCGAGCAAGTCTATCCCGGTGCGTGGCGCAGCATGGCCGACTACCGCGGCCTTCTCGAGCAGGCGCGTCCCGCGCCGAATGTCATGCTTTTGATCGGCCATGGCAAACTGCGTGCGTGGGTGATGGGCTACCAGGCCCGGGCGGCGACGGCCGATGAACGCCGTGCCATGACGCGGCTGCTGGAACAAAGCCTGGACGAGGGTGGGCGCGGGTTCAGCACCGGCCTGATTTATGCGCCGGGCCTGTTTGCCGGGCAAGAGGAAATCGCCGATTTGGCGCGTGTAGTTGCCCGGCGTGATGGCGTTTATACCACGCACATGCGCAATGAAGGTCCCCACCTGCTGGAAGCGATCGAGGAAACATTGGATGTTGCCCGTCGGACAGGCGTGTGCCTTGAGATTTCCCATTTAAAAACTTCAGGCCGTAAAAACTGGAATAAAGTTGGTGCGGCGCTTGAGCTGATCCACCGCGCCCGCTCGGCGGGAATTGAAGTGGCGGCCGATCGTTATCCCTATACGGCCGGTGGCACGGATTTGGACGTGATCTTGCCCGACTGGGCCCAGGAAGGCGGCCGGGATGCCGTCTTACGGCGCCTGCGCGACCAGTCTGAACGCAAGCGTTTATGGCAGGATGTCACCGACTCCCACCCGGCAAATGACTGGCAGGGTGTCATGATCGGAT
>CAYYBV010000132.1:2193-5655 GCA_964469675.1 uncultured Verrucomicrobiota bacterium | reverse complement strand
TTCCAAGCCGGGTGTGTCGGCGCTGGAGCGTTTCCGTAAGATAGGGGTGGAGCCCCTCTGCCTGGGATATGGCAAGCTGGATCCCCGGAACCTGTGGCGGCTGATCCGCCTGATCCGCCGGGAGCGCATTGATATTCTGCATCTTCACGGGTATGGCGCCTGTACCTGGGGCCGCATTGCAGGCCACCTGCTTGGCATTCCGGCAATCGTGCATGAGCGCTGCAATTACCATTCGGTCCCCTGGTTCCAGCGCCCGGTGGAATGGGTGCTGGGGCCCTTCACCCGGTATGCATATGCGGTCTCCGAATCCACCCGGCAGTTTACCGTGCGTAAGCGGCACATTCCCGATGCGCGCGTAAAACTGCTCTACAGCGGCATTCCGCTCGATGCTGTTCCGCGCCTTGGCGCAGATGAACGCCGGGAAGTCCGGCGCGTGCACGGAATCGGCGATGCGGATTTTCTGATGGGCGTTGTGTCCCGTCTTGAACCGCACAAAGGGCACGCGGATTTATTGCAGGCATTCGCAAAGGTACGCTCTGCGTTGCCCGGGGCGCGGTTGTGGATCATCGGCGATGGTTATCACCAGGCGGCGCTGGCGCAATTGAGCGAGACGCTGGGGATTGCGGATGCCGTTGATTTTCTGGGCTATCAGGCCGACGTCTGGCCGTTGATCCAGGCATTGGATGTCCAAGTGTTTCCCAGCCATCAGGAGGGCACGCCCAACTCCCTTTATGAAGCCATGGCGGTCGGTAACGCCATCCTGGCCTCGACGGCGGATGGGCAGGGCGAAATCCTCACCCAGGGGAAAGATGCGCTGCTCTTTGCGCCGGGCGATTCGGCGGCACTGGCGCAGGGCCTGCAGCGCCTGTATCGAGAGCCGGACCTGCGCGCGCAGCTGCGGCGCGCGGCCTTGCAGCGGGTCGCGGATTTCGACATGCAAAAAACGATTGCCACGCTCAAGCACGATTATCTCGCGATAATGGGATAGGTCTGAACAGCATTCGTTGCAGAGGTATTCCATCTGAAATTACTTTTAACGGCGCAATACAAACACCGTTCCGTCTACAACTGACCGCCTAGCTATTCTTATTTGCGCGTCTTTCGCAGTTCTCTCCGCCACATCCTTCATAGCTTCTCAAGTAGTTAGAGGTGCGTAAATATTTTTGTATTTTGACGTTGAAACTTACCGCAAAGTTGTTATAATTACAAAATATGCAGTCCAAAGATAAAAAACCAACCGGCGGGCGACCGCCGAAATTCAGCGAGCCGCGACGGCCCGTGACGGTGACCTTGCCCGAACGCATTCTTGCGCAACTGGCCGCGATTAACGCGGACCGCGCGCGGGCCATCGTAAAGGTCACCGATGCGGTGGTTGGAGGCGACCGGCGCCGATTCCTTCCCGTTGAGCTGGTGGAAATGTCGCCGGGTAAATCTTTGATTGTCGTTGGTCCCTGTCGGGCATTAAAAAGCATCTCCTTTTTGAATTTAATTGAAATTGCACCGGCCCGCTATCTGTTAACGATTGCACCGGGTACGGCGGTGGAATCGCTGGAGGTCGTTCTGCGCGATATGCTCCATGACCCCAACGTGCATAACAACGAATCGGAAAGCGCCATCCTTCTTGAATTGCTGAACCTGATCGGGCACCAGCGTCGCACCAAGCGCCTGTCCAAGGCCGAAATCCTGATCGCCAATTCGAATTAGAGGCCGGCCTGAATTAGTCTCGGGCTCGACCCCCCCCTCGCATATAATCAGTTTATTATTGCATTCCCGGCATAATTATAACATTTTAATTATGTTATTTATTAGTTTTAATGTTATTACCCATTTTAAAAACGGTGGCGATTTTAGAAATAAAGCCCAACTAACCGGAGCGGGTGGGACGCGAATTCAAGGAATAGATATGCGTATACATGCTACGCAGATCGGTTTAATGGTTTTCAGCATAGCGTTCTTTTTTTTGATCGGCGAGATTGCTTCACGTTATTGGCTGAAGCATTGGGCGACGAAAGATCAGTATCACGAGTATGCTCTTTATACGGATATTCCCGTGCAGGAGTGGGTGTTGTCGCCCCATCATTATCAGATTTATTACCCGACCCCTAACTACCGGCTGGACGGGCTCGCGCACAACTCTTTGGGCTTTCGCGGACCGGAGATCAGCCGCGTCAAACCGCCGGGCGTCTTTAGAATTGCCCTCGTGGGTGGATCCAGCACGTACGATACGGCCATTTTAGATAATAACCAGACGTTTGCGGCGAAGTTGTTGGACGCGCTCAGGAAAATATACCAATACAAGCACGTCGAAATTATTAATGCCGGGGTGCCCGGGTACACCTCGTGGGAAAGCCTGATAAACCTCGAGTTCCGCGTACTGGATTTAAGCCCCGACCTTGTCATCTACTATGAGGCCGTCAATGACGTCCATGCGCGCTTCGTCCTCCCGGCGACTTATCGTTCCGATAATGGCGGCCTGCGCCAATGGTGGGCCACGCCGAAGATTCCGGCCTGGGAGCACAGTTGTTTTCTCAGGGTCCTGGCCCGCGGGGCAAAAAGGAGCCGCCAGGTCGAACTTGAAGATGTCTCCGTGGCGCCGACAGCTGTCTATATGTTTAATAAGGCAAACGCAGGTGATGCCACCATGATGGGTGTCCTGGCGACGAACACCCCGGTTTTTTTCGAACGCAATTTGGAAAGCATGGCGGCGATCGTTAAGGCGCACCACATCGGCATCATGTTCGCGACCTGGGCGCACTCTCCAGCTTGTCGTGACTACGATTCAACTGCGGCCTATATCCACGGCATCGAGGAAAACAATGACGTCATACGCAAGGTGGCCGAACGCAACGGCGCGGCGTTATTCGATTTTGCGGCCGTGATGCCAACCGATAAAATTTACTGGCATGATGGCCGGCACTCTAACGAAAAGGGCGCACAGAAAAAGGCGGAACTCTTTGCCGAGTTCATTAGCCGGAAGCACCTGATAACGAAGGACGCGGCCACGAACACGCCGCCACTCTGAGCCGGCATGTTCCGTCTCCCCACGGCGACGCCAGCAGATGACTGGGTTGCTCAATATTTTGATTTACACTTGCTTCCATCGGATTGGCGATTATTATCTTTTGTCTATAGATCCGGATGCCGCGTGAGGCTGGCCTGCCTTATGGAGTGTCACGTGGCCTACGTTCCCGCTGGTTTTTTAGGGTCGTTGCAGGCCCGGTGACCATGCCGTGTGATTGTTTTACAGCTTCGGAATAGCACAGGTTGCAATGCGATCAATCCCTGAGAAATTTCCTTGCGAAGTCGTCCATCCCGGCGAAAAGCGGCAAACATTGCTCCGGCGTGATTTTCTGCTGCCGCTTTTCCCGGTCTTGCTGCATCTTGCATTCGTAATGCTGATGCTGCGTCGCTATGCCATAAGTATTAAGGCGGATCCGGGGCGAAATTACTGGGACTACTTCT
>CAYYBV010000132.1:0-2183 GCA_964469675.1 uncultured Verrucomicrobiota bacterium | reverse complement strand
AAAACAATACTTTTGAAGCAACTGAAAAAGTGGCTGGGACTACTTCTGGCAACTGCTTCCCGCAAATTTGCTGCAGACAGATTTGCTGTGCAGCTTGTGGAACCTGCATGCCCAGCCGCCGCTTTACAATTTGCTGGGCGCCTTGATCATGCGATTGGCTCCGGTGGACCGCTGCCTGGAAAATGTGTATGTCCTTAATGTCATCATGGGCGCCGCCATCTGTGGCCTGTTATATTTCCCGGCGCAGGTGTTACTCCGCCGCCGTTGGCTGAGCACGGTGCTTTGCGGCATGGTGGCCCTGCATCCATCGCTTCTCTTGTACGAAGCCTATGCGCTTTATGACGTGTTGACAGCCTTTTTAATCGCAGCGGGTCTGGCCTGTATGGCTTTTTTCTGCCAGAGGTGCCGTCTGCGCTGGCTGGCCGGCTTTATGTTCGGGCTGAATCTACTGGTCCTGACGCGCACTATTTTCCACCCCGTCATCCTCGGGCCTGCCTTGCTGCTGGTGTGTATATGGGCGGGCGCCCGGTGGCGCCAAATGTTTGTCCTGACACTGCTTATCAGCCTGCCATCCGTCACCTGGTGCACAAAGAATTACGTTAAATTCGGGTTCTGGGGCACGACAAGCTGGACAGGTATGAATCTTTGGAGAATTGCCGCCGCTGATTATCCGAGTGCGGAGCGCGAAAATTTGGTCAAAGCCGGGTTTTTGAATGCAATGGTTGCCGCCGATAACGATTTTCCATGGCCGCGTGAATTAAGCGCTCATGGTTACAATGCCACCTCATCCATTCCGGCCCTTAATGGCCAAAACTTTAATAACATCAATATTCCATCGGCCAGCCGTGTCTACCAGTCAAGCGCTTTGCGGCTGATCCGGTATGATCCCCGCCGCTATATGCACACCGTCCGGCAGGCTTTCCTGCGGTTTTGCAGGCCGTCATTTGAGTTTCGCCACCTGGATTTCAATGCCCGCGAGGTGCCCGGCTATCTGCATTTCTGGCGTCGCCTGCATGGTCGTCAACCGCGATGGCTTGTGCCGACACGGCCATTTACTTATGGATCGGTTTGGATGGTTCTTTATGTCGGAGCCCTGGGTCTCTTCATCCTGCGAACCCTGCACGCCTGGCGGTTTCGCAAGCAACCGTTTCTTGTTATTATCCGAAGCAGGCCGGTGGAGTTTGCCCTGGCCTATATCTGCCTTTGGGTTACATTTATCGGGAGCACTTGCGAAATTGGTGAAAATGACCGGTTCAAGTTTGTCGTGGAGTTTCCCGGTTATGTTTTTGTGGCCGCCATGCTGACGTGGTTTTGCGAGGGCGTGTCCGTGTGGCGCGTTTTCAAGCGCAAGGATGTAACCGCCAAATAAAAAAATGAAAAATTTCCGCCAAATATGGGTTTTCAATTTTGGCTTGATCTTGGCCGGTATGCTCGCACTGGGGCTGCGCCTCTACCTGTATTGGGTGGGTGGCCACACCATTCCGGTTACCACGGATGAGGCGCAGACTGTGCTTCAGGCGCTCGATATCCGTGCCGGTAAATGGCCGCTGTTGCTTTTGGCGCAACCTTATATGTTTCCGATGGAGGCCTATTGGATGGCGCCGGTGGTTGATCTTTTACCCAGAACGGCTATGGGGATGCGAGTTTTGGTGTTGGTCGAGGGTTTTGTTTTCGCATGGCTTTCGCTGATGATTTTGCGCCAGCTGGGCGGGTGGCGCGAGATTTGGCCCGGCATTCTGCTTGTTTTCTTTCCATCGGTATATCTGGTCATGAACCAGGCCGCCTATTCCCAACCTACATATAATTCCGCCTTTATCCTGGCCCTGGCAGCGGCCTGGTGTGTCATGCGTTTGAATAGAGATCCCCGGCGCAATGATTTCTGGCTGGCTGTGGCCGGCGGCTTCTTTGCGCTAATGGCTTTCAGCAATGCCATGACGTCCCTTGCGCTGATTGTTCCGCTGGTTTTGATTGGCGCATGGAATTCTGTGGGGAGAGGACGATGGTTGCGGTTTCCGGGGTTTACCTTGGGCGGGGCTGTCGGTTTGATTCCCTACCTTGCCGCCCTCTATAAATTTCCAGGCGCCAACGAATCGGTGACCGCCACTTTCGGCTGGTCCGAAGCCTTTGGACGTCTCTGGATTCCCACTATGGCGCGGAACTCCGAATACACTCCGGCGGGCAGG
>CAYYBV010000131.1:3567-5719 GCA_964469675.1 uncultured Verrucomicrobiota bacterium | reverse complement strand
CAGAGCGCATCAAGTGGGGATTGCCGTTTCTGGTGGTCGCAGCAGTCATCACCGCGGTATCCATCATCAGCATGATTGCTAAACACATTTGTTCGGATCAGCACATGATGGCTCTGCCGTTATGTGTAGGAGGTTTTAGATGTACGACTTTTGTCTTTTGACGCTCGCTTTCATCATTTACGTCTATGTCTTTGTTGTTAGGAAAAATTAAATACAGAAGGAGGCAAAATCATGAACCAACCCACCTTCGATTTTAGTCGCCCGGCATCGCCGCCGCAATTAACGCCTCAGTCTCAGCGCCTGCTTGCGCGGCTGATGATCGCGCCGATCACCAATGCCGAAATGCGTGACGATTTGCGGCTCCTCAGTTACACGCGCCGCCTCTACGAAGTGAAGCGGGCCGTGGCGCCGTACAGGACCATCGCCAAAAAACATCTTGGACACGGCATATTTGAATACAGGCTGGTGAACAATGAACTATGCGAAAACTGACGGCCTGATTTTCGCTTTAATTATCTGTATGGTTGTCCTGCTTTGGGGCTGGACACTGCATAAGCAGGTCAGGCCGGCTGACTGCCGCATGACCTTACCGAAAATGCAGGGCAAATTCTGCCAGAAGCGGGATTCCCGGGGCAACATCATGTATGTGTCGGCAGACAGAAAAATCAACGTCACCATCGGGAGCGGCAAATGAGGCATCATGACGCTCATTGACGTGCAGGACGGCGGCCTGGCCCGCAACGATAAATTTGACGTGACCGTCGGCGTGATCCGCCTGGTCGTTACGGACGGAGACGCGGCGCCTTCAACCATCACGGGTTACTGCCGGCCGGAGATTCAGCGAAGTCTCATCCGACTGCTGAACCACGAAATCGTCTGGGACCAGACAGACATGGTCATCCAGGGCTTGCTGAAAGGTAACTAAAGAATATAACAGAGGAAAACATCGTGCGAGGTTGCCCCGTGTTAAACGATCACATCCTGGCCCTGGTGATCCTATGGGGCCAAAAGGACAAAACATGAACATGACGATTGAAATGAAAGGCATCAAAGAACTGCAGTCCATGCTGACAGATCTGGAAAAGAAACAGATGCCCTTTGCCTTGGCCAAGGCCCTGACCAAGACGGCCCAGGAAGTTCAGGAAGCTGAAATCAAAGTCATGCAAAGCTCACTGGATCGTCCCACGCCCTACACGCTGAAAAGCCTCTACGTTAAGCCTGCGACGAAGACTGATCTGTCCTCGATGGTTTACTTCAAGGACAAGTCCAGCGCCGGCAAGGGCAACCCTGCCGCGAATTACATCATGCCCCAGGTGCAGGGCGGACAGCGCAACCTCAAGCGCTTTGAATCAGCGCTGCGTCGCATCGGCGTCTTGCCTGGCGGAATGTTCGTCGCGCCGGGATCCGCCTGCCCGCTCGACGCATACGGCAATATCCCCGCTGGCTTTATCGTTCAGATGTTATCCTACATGCGCGCGTTCGGTGAGCAGGGATACAAGGCCAACATTACAGACAAACGCAAAGCGTCCCTGGCCAAGGGCAGCAAGCGCAGTCGGGGCTTTGAATACTTCGTATCATACGGCAAGGGCACCTGGTCAGGACGCCAGCAGCTGCCGCCCGGGATCTGGAAGCGCGTCGGCTTCACCTTTGATAAACTTAAGAGTAGCGCAGTCAAACCGATCATGATGTTTGTTAAAGAGCCATCCTATTCCAAACGATTCCCGTTTTATGAAACGGCACAGAAAGTCATCGATAATAATCTAATGGATAATTTTTATAAGGCCTTTGATGAAGCAGTTCGCACAGCAAAGTAATCGGCACATGAACCTTGTTGCCTATGGATTGGCATGCCTTTTAATGGGTGAAACCCCTATTTTCACCGCCCCACAACCCCATCACAAGGATTCAAATCAAGTATCCATGCGCATCCCTGTTGCCTTAACCTGTTTAAAAACGCCACGGGTCCTTCTACATAATTTTGCTGATGCGGGTAATTCAAACCCCGATGTTTTTGTCCGGATAAATTGTGAAAACCTTGGCACTTTGGAACTATGTGAACAACGAATGGTTACGGGTGGGCGATGACCGAGCAGGAAATGAAAAATCTTGTTGATGATTTTGGAGCCTCGCGGGAGCGGTTCTGCCCGAATTG
>CAYYBV010000131.1:0-3557 GCA_964469675.1 uncultured Verrucomicrobiota bacterium | reverse complement strand
CGCGGTGTCTTTGGTCAGCGCGTCGATCTGCGGCGGCAGTTCGTTCCAGGGGCCGGCCACCTGGTCAGTCCGGAAATTAAAGCCATGGTGCTAAGAATGATCGTCGCGGATGTTCACCCGAAGAAAATATATTCTGCAATTAATGAGGTTGGGAAAGAAAAAATCTCCCTAAGATGGATTTATACACTGAGGCGAAAGTTCATCAATGACAGAAAATAATATCACCATCGATATGGACCGGAATTGCTCAGTTTGCGGCAAGCCTGGCGCCGAGGCCAAAAGCGGCTTATGTTTCGCTTGCATGACCGGCGATTTAAAAAAGCAGGTTGAGGAGCGCGTGGCGGAGGAGACGGCGGGGATCCCGACGGCGGAAGACGCGCCCGTTATAGACAGCAAGCTCATCCATCAGTGTCTTTTCCAGAATGCCGTGGGCGACGGGCTGTTATTTGCGACGCTTTTCCGCGATCAATTTCTCTTTGTCAAAAACAACCAGGAATGGTTTGAGTGGACCGGGCACATCTGGCGGCGCGACATCATGAACCGGTCGCTGGCCGCGGTGGAAAAAATTGCCGGGCTCTACCTGGGCGAGTATGAAAGAATCTCCAGCCAGATTGTTGAGCGTGCCCAGGCGGGCGACGGCAAGGATGAAATAAAAAAACTGAGCAAGAAGCAGGAAAAGATTTTGGAGCGCGTGCGCCAGTTGCGGGGTGACAACCGCCGGACCTCCTGCCTCAAATTTGCGCACACCATCGTCAACCCGCTGGCCATCGCCGGGGAAGATTTTGACAACAAGCCGATGCTGTTTCCCTGCGCCAACGGCGTGATCGATCTGGAGACGGGGAAATTCAAACCCGGCCGGCCGGCCGATTATTTATCTTTGGCCAGCCCGGTGGAGTGGACGGGAATGGACACGCCCTCGCCGCTTTGGGACAAATCACTGCGTCAGATCTTCAACTGCGATCGTGAGGATGACAATCAGGACATCATTGAATATATGCAGCGCCTTTTCGGGTATGCCATGACCGGTTTGGTCAAGGAAAAGGTGTTTCCGGTCCTGTACGGGAAGACCGGATGGAACGGCCGCAGCCTGATTATCGAGACGATCAGCTATGTGATGGGATCTTTGGCCGGCTCCATCCCGGCCGAAATGCTGTTGAGCCAGAAATTCAGCAAATCATCTTCCGGCCCCAGCCCGGACATCATGAGTTTAAAGGGGATCCGCCTGGCGTTTGCCAGTGAAATCGACGAAGGGCAGCGGTTTTCGGCGGCGAAGATCAAGTGGCTGACCGGCAAGGATGAGCTGACCGGCCGGAATCCGCACGATAAATATCCGACGCGGTTCAATCCCACGCACAAATTAATGATCATGACGAATTCCAAGCCGCAGGCCCCGCCGGATGACAAGGCTTTTTGGGAGCGCCTGCACCTGATACCCTTCAACATCAGTTTTGTCAACCGGGATCCGCAGGAGTCCTACGAGCGCCGGGCGAATCTGAACCTGGACAAGGAAATCAATAAAGAGGCCTCGGGGATTCTGGCCTGGCTGGTGAAGGGTTGTTTGATGTGGCAGCGTGACGGATTAAATCCGCCGAAGATCGTCACCGAAGAGACAGAGAAGTATCGCCAGGATGAAGATATGCTGGCCGACTGGATCGACGAGTGCTGCCTGCGCGAGCCGGGCGCCAAGAACAAAGCCTCAAAATTATACGGGTCGTTTGTGAACTGGTATCACGCCAACATCGGCCAGAAGGAGCCGACGGGCACCTGGTTCGGAAAACAGCTCAGCAAAAAGTTTGATAAACACAAATCCGAGGGCTGCATTGTGTATTACGGCATCACCTTGAACAGCGAGCAAGGGAGTCTGGAGGCCTGAAACCATGAAAAAGAACAACCATAAAAACACTGTTTCAACCCTCCACCCTCCAATATTCCGGGGAGACTTTGAAAAATCGGCCGCGGCAAAAAATCCGTTAAAAAGAGATTTAACCTATCGGCATAATTCAGAGATTTGCGGTGATAGTCTGGTCGGCTTCGGGGAGTGTGGCGGGTTCATCCCAGAGAACTTTTTAAGCGGTTTTATCTAAAAACGCCGGACAATATATACTAGGCACAACTATCCAACTATCTACGGGGAGTGGAGTAATAATAATAATAATAATAATATTAAATAGATAGAAAATAATATTATAAAAAAGAAAAAGAAAAAAATTGTTAAAAGATTAATTATATTGGATAGATAAATTATTTAGGGAGGGTTTGAAATCAATACGCTGGACCTGGCCTCAAAAAAAATCAGCCTGAAAAAAGCGGCTTCCACGCATGGCGGCGAGTGGCAGGGTCCGTGCCCGGCGTGCGGGGGTAATGATCGCTTTCGCGTCTGGCCTTTTGAGAATGAAGGCAAGGGCGGCTACTGGTGCCGGGCCTGCGGCAAGGCGGGCGACAACATCCAGTTCCTGATCGACTTTGAAGGAATGGATTTCAAGGAAGCCTGCGCGTATCTGAACATCGAGCGCCCCGATTTTCGTCCGGCTGATTATACCCCGCCGGAAAAACAGACCTTCGTCCCGACCGAACATTCCAGCCCCGCCCTTTTGTGGCAGGAAAGGGCTGAAAAGTTTGTCACCTGGGCCGAGGGGAATCTGAAAAACAATCCGGAAGTTCTGACCTGGTTAGCTGACAGGGGTATTGATCAACCGGCTGCCGAGGCCACTCGCCTGGGCTGGAATCCCGGCGAAGACGGCAAGGATATATTTCGCGCCCGCAAAGCCTGGGGCCTGACGGAATTATTGAAAGAAGACGGCAAGCCGAGAATGCTCTGGATCCCGCGCGGCCTGGTCATCCCTTATTGTCCCCCGCCGGCGGGGGTGGCGCAAGGCGTCGGGGGTGGAGTTGCCCGCATCCGTATCCGCCGGCCGGAAGGCGAGCCGCGGTATTACGTCGTGCCGGGATCGTCCATGTCCACGATGGTCATCGGCCGGGATCGCCGGGCGTTTGTCATTGTCGAATCGGAACTGGACGCCATCGCCTGCGCCGCGGCCACGGATCTGGCCGGGGCCGTCGCCCTGGGCACGCTGCAGGGCAAGCCGGACGCCGCGGTCAACGCCGTGTTGAAAGAAGCCGTGCAGATCCTCAACGCTTTGGATTATGGCGACACGGGCGGCGGGAAGTCCGCCGCGGAACGGGCCATGAAGTGGTGGTCGGAAAATTTCAATGAACGCTGCGACCGCTGGCCGGTGCCAAAGGGCAAGGATCCGGGCGAAGCCCATGCAATGGGGATAGCCCTGAAAAGCTGGATAGAAGCGGGGCTGCCGCCGGTGATCACGATGGGTCGAAGGCAAAAAGAAGAGAAAATCAACGTCATTCCGGCTTGTGCCCTCCGTGGTACGCAGGCCGGAATCCAGGAACCATCAAAAAGCACGCCGCCGCTGTTGACTGAACTTTGGACGCTGCTGCGCAACAACCCGGGCGTGACCATCATCAATAAGCCGGACCGTTTTACCATCCTGCGCAACGGGAAATATGTCACCGGCCGGATCAATTACCTGGTCATGCGCGAA
>CAYYBV010000130.1:0-5730 GCA_964469675.1 uncultured Verrucomicrobiota bacterium | reverse complement strand
CCACTCGTTCTGCCAAAGGGTTGGCTCTGCTTTCCCAGAACCGCCAGTTTCAGTGGTTTAGCCACGAAACCCGTATATTTCCTGTCGTGCTCGCCAGCGCCGCCACCATGGCCCAACAGGCCGGCCATATGGTTATCTGGAAAGACGCCATTGCCGAAAATATGGATGCCGAGGCATTCCGGGACTTTCTGCGCCGGGAACAACCGGATCTCTTTCTGTTTGAGACCAAGACGCCTGTTGTCCGCCTGCACTGGCAGACGGCCCAAGCACTAAAATCGGAATTTCCCGCCATTAAGCTTGTCGTTTGCGGGGATCATGTGACCGCCCGCCCGGAAGAAACCATGCAAAATGCCCCCGTTGATTTTGTGCTCTGCGGGGGTGACTATGATTTTCTCTTGCAGGACCTGCTCCGGCATTTGGCCACGGGCGCGGCGTTGCCCCCTGGCATTGTCTATCGCCAAAACGGACAAATAGCCGGTGACAAGCATTTTGAGCTGAACCATTCGCTGGATGAGGCGCCCTTCATTGATCGCCGCCTGGCGCGATGGGATCTATATCAAAAGGAATATAATTTGCGCGGCAAGCCCTTCATGTACATTATGTCCGGGCGTGACTGCTGGCATGGGAAATGTACCTTTTGCGCCTGGACGGTCATGTATCCGCGTTTTCGGGTGCGCAGTCCGGAAAATGTTCTGGATGAAATTGGCCAATTGATTGATGCCTATCATGTTACTGAAATATTTGATGATTCGGGCACCCTGAATACGGGTGCATGGCTTTCCGGTTTGTGTGAAGGATTACAACGGCGTGGTTATTCCCGCAAAATCAGGTATTCCTGCAATATGCGTTTTGGAGCTTTGGGACCGCAAGACTATGTCATGATGCGCAAGGCCGGTTTTCGCTTGTTGAAGTTCGGCCTGGAATCCGCCAACCAGACGACCCTGGATCGCCTGCAAAAGCAAACACGTGTGGAACAAATCGAGCAGGGGTGTCGCTGGGCCAAGCAAGCCGGGCTGACTGTGCACCTGACCATGATCGTCGGCTTTCCCTGGGAGACGCGGGAAGATGCCCTGCGCACATTGGCGCTGGCCCGCAAGCTGATGCTTACCGGCAAGGCCGATTTACTGCAGGCCACTACCGTCGTTCCTTATCCCGGCACGCCGCTCTACGAACAGGCGCTGAAAGAAAAAGGTTTTCTGTTTGATCCGGGCGATTATGAACGCTTCGACATGCGCGAGCCGGTGCTCAACGCGCGCATGTCTCCGGAAGAGGTTCGCGAAATATGCAGCCAGATTTACAGTATATTTCTTTCGCCGCGCTATATGTGGCATCGGATCAAGGCCATTCGTGGATGGGCTGACATTGTTTTTCTTGTGCGCGGCGCCGGGGCGGTTCTGGGCCATTTGAGGGATTTTGGCCGTCCGCGTTAGAAAAGCGCTTAAATGTGAATTCTGGCAAACGACCGGAACATGACGCATGGCAGTGACCGGTAATCCTTTTTGGCGGCGCGAACATTCAGCGCGCCGCTTTTTCTTCGCGCCAGAAGAGCAGGTCGAAATAGGAGGGCAGGGCGCTGCCATCGAAACAGGCGTAGGTCAGGCGGGAGCGGTTGAAGCCCGCTGCCTCCATTTGGCGGCACATTTCGATCAAGTCGTAATGCCGGCCGCGCGTGTCAGCGTTTTCCACTTCCGTCAGGACGTAATCCACATCCCGCAGGCAATTGCCAAACCCTTGCAATACTTTTAATTCATTACCCTCCGTGTCCAGTTTTAAGAGGATCGGACGTTTCAGCGTCTGCCACGGAACAACCCCGGTGTTGGCCAGCGTGTCGAATCGGGCCGTCCGGACCTGGATCTTCCGGTATTCCGGTTTGTGCTGGTCGGTGCCGTCGGCATATAGGCTGCCCAGTTCATCATCGGTCTGGCCTGGAATGAAAAAATCGGCCATGCCGTCCGTGTCGGAAAGAGCCTGGGTGAACCGTTGCCCGATGGGGCGCAGGGTGGGGATGGGTTCAAATGACAGCACCTGTGTATTGGGCTCGGCCAGCAGCAGGAGTAAGCGCGCCATCTGGCTCTGGTTGGCGCCGGCATCAATAATGGTCTGCGGTCGAGGCATGCCGTCTAGGATTCGGTCGGCATTGCCCGCCGATATCATCGGGTTAATGCAGGCCGGGACATAACGGCGCAGGGACCGGCCATATTTCCGGCATAATCGCCAGCCTGCCGTCAGCTGGTAAAAAATCCGGATCAACCCCAGCGGGCCAATGTGATATAAATGAATTTGCATGCCGGTTTCCTCTCGTGGTTCGGGGCTACTTCAGGCGGAACGCTATTTTCTCAAAATCGATTTCGGCTGTAGCGACAATTTCATACGTGCGGCAGAAAGATTGAGTATAATCACAAAACGCGCGATAATCATGAGGGGCGACGGAAAAATTATCAAACAACAGATATGTCCCGGCACACATGGTATTGTGCAAGGATGCCAGGAAGTACAGCGTCGAAGTATATAAGTCTGCGTCACAATGAACAACCAGGTTTTGCGGTCGGCAATATGTCCGGAGAAAATCCGGGAGCGTATCTTGAAAACGTCCTTTGATGAAGCGCACGCGTTTATCTTGAATCAGTGGGCAGTTGCCGCTGGCATTGAAATGACCCGCCGCGAAGGTTTTAACGCCAGCATGCCAGTCCTCGGGCAGGCCGGTGAATGTGTCGAATCCAAAGAACCTGGATTCCGGACAACTTGAGAGTTTTGCCCAGCAGCGGATGGAGTCGCCCCGAAAAACGCCGGCTTCAATGTAATCAAATGGCGCGCCGTTCATTTTGCCGGCGACGTATTCATAAAGTTTTTCCCTGCTTTCCAAATGGATCGGCGTCGGATGTGTTTTGAGCCATTGGCCGAGGGACAAGAGCGCGTTGCCGAAGTCAATGCGTTTGGATGGAGGTAACCCGCTTGCAAGTATCCCGCGTTTAATCGTGCGCATTAGATTCATATATCCTCCGGTATCTTTTTTGCCGGCATTTCGGCGTGGTCAAAAACCAAGGCCTTGCGGGCTGATCGACAAATTGTGCGCGTGATTGGTGGTCACTTGTCAGCCTTGTGTGGTTTGGCGAATTTTTTAAGCATGAGCGGATACCAGATTATCGTGGCCATGTGCATCACATAGGCCAGGTCTTCCCGTGATCTTATTTTTGATAGAAATTCACGGTAAAACCGCCGCGGGTTCAAGTAAGCCAGGGCTTTGTATATGTAGAACTTCAGGTGGATATTCCGCACCATGGCATTCAATTCATACCATTTGAAATGCAGGGTGTCATAACGCGTTTGGCCGACGGAGCTCATGTGGATAAATTCGGACGGAAGCAGGTTCTGGGCCTTGAAATCCGCGTAAAGCCGCGTGCCCTGCATTGGTTGCGCCACATAGACAAATGGGAAATTGAATCCCGACTTCACGATAAACTGCTCCGTTTCCCGAATGTCAGCCCGGGTCTCATTTGGGAAGCCGATGATAAAAGTTCCGCAGACCCACAGGCCGATGCGGTGACAGCAATCCACGGCGTCCTTGATTCGCTGCAAGTTTACGGTTTTGCCGATATATTGCTGGGTTTTGGCACAGGCGGATTCGATGCCGAACGTCACGCGGTAACAGCCGGCCTGCTTCATTTTTTTCAGCACGTCCTCGTTTAATGTCCATAACGCTATGCCGTTGGGCGTGTCCCAGCGAATGTCCAGCTTGCGGCGGATAATTTCGTCGCATATTTCTATAATCCGCTGCTTGCCCAGGGTCAGGTTGTCGTCCTGGATACGGAATTGCCGCGCGCCGTATTGGCGGCAAAGTAATTCCATTTCGTCCACCACGTTTTTGGGCGAGCGCGCCCGCCACTTGCGTCCCCAAACCGTGTGAATGGAACAGAAGATACAACGCCCCGGGCATCCACGGCTGGTGACCAAGTCCACCGCATTGCGCCGCATGGTGGCGTTGGCATTGTTGGGATGCGCAAAATATCTGGTCATATCTAGCAGATGCCAGCTTGCGTCATATTCGTCCAGGTTGGCCATGTATTCGCGGGGTGCGTTGATTCGCACTTGGCCGGCGCTGACCAGCGCTGTGCCCTGGATGTCCTGCAGGGCCTGGCCGGCCCGGAAACGCTGCGCGATTTCCAGCATAGTTAATTCACCTTCGCCAATCACCGCCAGGTCAATGTTGCGATTCCGCAAAACATAGCCGGGATTGGCCGAAGTATGCGCGCCGCCCACCACCAGCAGAACCGCAGGAAAGCTTTGCTTGATGAAATCAATCATGGCAAAGGCGTCCGCCTCGCACATGGTATAGGCGCAACTGATGCCGATGATCTGGGGCGCATATTGCCTGATCTCGGCGGCGATTTGTTCGAAGGTCATCCCGATGCGCACCGTATTTTCATCCAGCAGGGTGGTTGTCCGATAGTGCAGCGGCGCGTCGATTATCTTGACGTTGAACCCGTCCCGCTCCAGGGGAGTGGCGAGATAAAGGAAGCCCAGCGGGAATTTGAGCATGGTGCACAAAGTCCCGCGCACTTGTGCGAGCGGCGGGTTAATGAAGAGAATGCGTGTGACTTTTGTTTCAGTTTTCATGGGTGGCGGTTTCGGCCAGATTCATATGGTGCCTGGCCAGGCGACACTAAATCTTGTTGCCATTGGTCGAATGCTCCTCGCGGTGGTCATGTCAATCCTTGTTTGCTGTTTGAAGAACCGGGCCTTTATTTTTGGAGCGGGCCATTGCCAGGTTCCGGAAAAGACGGTGCAATCGGTGAATATTCAAAAACCGGAGGCGCAGAATGTTCAGGATAGTGAAAACAGCCCGTGACCGGAAAAGCAGGTCAATGGAGTTCATCAAAATGAATCTACCGAGCGAATTACAGCCCAGCCTATAGTTATAAGCATATACTTGCTTGGGTGGCACATTCACGCGGTGGTGACAATTCCGGCAAAACACTTGCAGGTAACCTCTAAAACCAAAGTAATCCATCTGCGCCAGATTGCTGTAAGTGCTCAGCGCGTGACACTGGGGGCATTGAATATCAACGGTAAAGGTCCGCCGGCCAAATATGTCCTGCCCGATCATGGATGATTTTATGACTTGTCCCGGTTGTCCGGGGATTTTGGCAAAGGTATACCAGTCTATGAGATGACAGAGGCGGCCAAATGCCAAGGACGATAGCTTGCTGATGTTGATGATTGGAAAACCATCTTGCATAAACTTCGCCTTATCCCTGATCAGGCCTTTTTGTAAAGCTTGGCGGTAGATGGGGGAGTCGGGGATAACCCTGATCATGTACAGGGTGACGCCGTACTCAATATGGGCAAACCACCAATCCAGGGACTTCTTGACCGTTGTGTCCGTTTCCGCTGGCTCGCCAAAGATCAGATTAGCGAATATGCCGATGCCGGCCGAACGCGTCATTGTCAAGGCTTGGTCAATTTGGGCTGAAGTAGTCTTCTTGTTCATGCTTTTGAGGATGTCGTCGCTCATGCTCTCCACCCCATAACTGATCGCATATGCCCCGGCTGCTTTCATGGCGCACAGGGCTTCTGCGGTCACGTCGGAAACCCGAAGTTGGACAATCCATTGGAGTTGATAAGCCTTCACGCTTTTGCAGAACAGGAGGAGGCGTTCGGTTGAGGTGGAAAACAGCTCGTCCATCAACACAAGCACGTTGACGTCGTAATTCCGCTTCATGTGATCGATTT
>CAYYBV010000129.1:0-5768 GCA_964469675.1 uncultured Verrucomicrobiota bacterium | reverse complement strand
GAAATCCGAGAAGATTAAGACACGCGTTAAAGGCGCCATGGTTTATCCCATCGTTGTCTTGGTCATGGCCCTGGGCATCACGGCGGTGCTGATGGTTTTGATCATTCCCAAGTTTGCGGAGATTTTTACGGAGCTTTTGGCCGGCAAGGAAATGCCGGCGGTAACGCAGTTTGTTATGGGCGCAAGCGACATGCTGATACACCGTTTTCCGGTGGTGATCGGGGTTATTGTGGCTCTGATTGTGATTATCAAGCTCCTGGGGCGCACCAAGTTCGGTCGTTATTATCTTGATAAATTCATTTTGCGCGCGCCGATTTTCGGTGCGTTGGCCATGCGCGTGAGCATATCGCGGTTCACGCGTACGCTCGGAACGCTGCTCAGTTCCGGTGTGCAGATATTACAGGCCTTGACGATTGTGCGTGAGACGGTCAACAATGATGTCATTGCGCGCGCCGTGCAATCCGTGCACGACAGCATCAAGCAGGGTGAAACCATGGCGGCGCCGCTGGAGGCCTCGCGCGTGTTCCCGATCATGGTGGTGAGCATGATTAACGTGGGTGAGGAAACCGGGCGGTTGCCCGACATGCTGGTCAAGATTGCCGATACCTACGATACGGAAGTGGATGCTGCCGTGGATGGCCTGACTTCGATCATCGAGCCTATCTTGATCATTGTCCTGGCCGTGGTTGTGGGCACGATTGTCATCGCCATGTTCATGCCGCTGGTCAGTATTATCTCCAACCTTAAATAAGCGGCGTGTCAAATTCGCCGGGGTGTTCGGCTTTCTAAATGCGCATGCCTGGGAGCTCAGCCTGCAGTTCTCAATTATTTGATGCCGCGCACCGCTGCGTGCCTGCTGGTTATGAATAAAGTCTGTCCAAAATGCGGCGCCGAAAACGTGGCGGCATCCATTCATTGCCGGAATTGCCGGGTCAAGCTGCCGGCGACGACCGCCGCAATGTTGGCGCCTGGCCCGGTGTCCCGGCGTTGGGCTTCATTTTTGCGCTCGGCTTTCTGGGCGCTGGTGCTGCTGGGCGTCGGTGCGGCCGGTTTCTGGGCAAGCCGGAATACAGGGTTCCTTGGCCATGGCCTGGCCGGGGCGTGGGCGCAGGTGCAAGCCGTTCAAAAAGGCGCCACCAGCGCCTTGCAGCGCTGGTCAACCAAATGGCTGTCGTCCCAGCCGCTGACGCCACCGCGCCCCGCATCCGAGGTTGCGATTACATCGGTTCCGGCGCCTTTACAGCCGACCATGCTCAAAATCCGCTGCAAGCGCTGTGAAGGTTTAGGCTATACCATCGTGACCGATAAAAAAAATATGATCGATGTTAATAAAAAAGCGCATACCATTACCGAAACCAAAAGAAAAATATGCCTGCTTTGCGATCAGCAAGGCGGGCGTACTATTGTTTTGCCGGTCGGCGCGGAAGTATGTCCGGCTTGTTTCGGCATGGGGCGGATTGTGGCCGCGTTTAACGCCCGGGAGCAGGTTCAGCCTTGTGCAATATGCGTTGGCAAAGGATATATCATCCGCAAATATTAGTGGCGGATCCATCCGGCTTGGTTGTCAAAACAAGGTTTTTTTCACCCCGCAACGCCAAACTCGCGCGAAATTGCCAAAAATCAAGGGGCAGCCAATCCCCCGCGTCAGAAGGGAGGGTGCATGGCGTCTGTATATTTTGCGTGCGCTTGTTCTAAAATTATGACAGTTAACACCTTGAGTGTCACATGCAAGGTGTGCTGCCCTGAGTGTGGCCGGTCTTTGCTGGCGCCATCCCCCGCGATTTATTGGAGGTGTGCCTGTGGTGAAGCAATGGCGGCCCCCAAAAATCTGGCGGGTGTTTCCGTGCGCTGCGCCACCTGTGCGGCCGAGCATAAGGTTCCCATTTGCCTGGGGCTTAAGCGTGATGCGCAACCGCGGGATGCAGCCGTTCCGGTTTTCCCTGTTGGTCGTCAAAATGATCTGCGCTGTCCAAAATGCGGTTATATCTGCGCCGCCATTCTGACGCGCTGTCCGCAATGTCAAAACTGCCTGCATAAATGGCTGACGATTTCACACCAAAGCGTGCGGGCGGCCAAAATTATCCTGATCATCGGGCTGGGCTGGTTGCTGGCGGCTAATTTTTCAAGCATTAAAGGATGGTTGCAAGGTTGGCGCACGGCTGGTAATTTGTCGGCAGTTTCAACATCGGGGCCGCTGCCGGATTCAGCGAATGTTCCTAAAACCACGGCCCCGGTGCCAGCCGCGCGGCCATGAGTGCGGTGGTTTTTATGGTTGGGCGCCGTCATCTATCCATCGTTGGTCAAGTATTGCCTGTTGGTTTTTACCGGCGGGCGGATGTGCTTCAAATAAGCCGCGACCTGTTGGGTCAGTATCTTTTCACCCGTATCGGCGGGCAGCAGGTAACCGGCGGGCGTATTGTGGAAACCGAAGCCTATGCCGGGGTTACCGACCGGGCCTCGCACGCCTACGGCAACCGGCACACACGGCGGACCGCCGTCATGTACGAAGCCGGCGGGGTCGCCTATGTTTATTTATGTTATGGCCTGCATGCGCTCTTTAACATTATCACCGGCGGTGTTGGCGTTCCCCATGCCGTCCTGATCCGCGCGCTGGAACCCACCCATGGCATTGCGGTCATGCTCCAGCGCCGTCACAAGGCCAGCGTAAGCCGCATGCTTACCGCGGGGCCCGGGGCGCTGTCCCAGGCCCTAGGCATTAGCGTGGGGCATTCTGGTCAGAATTTGCAGGGCCATCAAATCTGGCTGGAGCAAGGCGCTGGCTTTAGTCCGCAACAAATTAAGGCCTCCGCGCGCGTCGGGGTTGATTATGCGGGGGTCGACGCCCGGCGCGCCTGGCGTTTCCGGGTGCGGGCCAGCGCCTGGACCAGTTTGGCGAAATAGTGTGTTTCCGCTAATAATTTCTTAAAATCAGCATATCCATGCAAAAAATGTTTTTTTGCTAATACCCGCGTGTTTTTGGATTGCCCAAGGCAGTCGCAGGGCGAATGTCTTTTGAAAAAGGCGGCGGCATTTAAACCAAGCTGGCTTCGTTGTTTCAAATCCCTCGGCAAGCTCGGAAAACTAAATTAGCCCTGCTTTAACATGCCTCCAATTACGGATCTTATGCGGCCTTTATGTTTTCGGCATTTTTTACGGCCAAATAATCAAAACATCGATTATTGCGCCGATTTATACGATTCGGGTGATTCGTTGGATTTGGCGGTCGGTGAAAATATCTTTCTCGTCCACGCTTTGCGTGGAAAATTCCGATACTACCGCGCCTTGCGGTCCGGCCTGAAACCAATGCAGGGTATTGGGCGGCATCGTGTATTGTTCGCCGGGTTTTAGCGCGATTTCGTGTGCCACCGTGTAGCAATTCTCCTTGCCCTTGGGTGGCCGGGCTTTGGCGCGGTGGGCTTTAGGACCCGGGACATAAATATACACCGTGCCCCAGCGACAGCGAAATGTCTCCTCTTTGCCTGGATTGGTGCGGTCCAGGCGCGGATGCCTATGCTCCGGGCAGGTTTGGCGCGGAAGCAAGGCCAGTTCCTTGGCGCAGCAGCGCTTGGTGTTCACATAGACCAGCAGTGCCAACCCTGTATGCTTGTAGGCGCTAAGGCCGAAGTCGGCCACATCAATGCCGTCAGCCTCTTTTTTGGTGATTACGATGCCAGCCTTTTTAAACAAGGATTGCGCGAGTTTTTTGGCCGCTTTGATCTCATTTTTTCGCATCATTGTGGCGTTCCCTTCTTTATTTACTGTTTAACCGGCTTTGGCGTCATGCTTTTCCAGACACGCAATCCGCGGCGGGAAAGATAAACGGGCAGGGTTAGGTATCCTTTTTGATCAAGCACCTTCTGCATCTCACGCTTTTTCGACATATCCCCATCCGTCAGGATGGCGATGGACCCACCGTCGCCGCCGGCCCCATTGACTTTGCAGCCCAGCGCCTGATAATCATGTGCCACGGAAATGATTTCCTCAAACGCATCGCAGACAAGATGCTTGTGCAGTGCGCGCTGTATCGCAGTGTTCTCGTTAAAGATGTGACCCAGCTCGATAAAATTACCGGCTTGGAGCGCGGTTCGGGCCTCTCGGGCCAATTGCCGTAGCCGTTCGAAGCGTTGATCAGTATGCGGTGTCGGGCCGAGCCCGGCGATGACCATCTTGTGGGTTGTGGACGACTGGTGCGGTTTGCCGATATAGGTCAGGACCAGGCGGTGCTCAAGCTCCCACCAGATGTCGTCCGTAACCGCTACGGGAGTAGTCGTTGCTTTGGGAAAAGCGCTTATTTCGATGAGGTTGATGCCGCCATGTGTGCTGGCGAGCTGATCCTGAACGCCGCACTCCAGGCCCAGTTCCTTCGTCTCGATCGAATGGGCCAGCGCGGCTATTTTCTGCGGCGTCAGTTTCTTCCCCGTCAGCGCACCCAGCGCGCCAATCAGGGCCACCGAAACGGCGGCGGAAGTGCCCATCGAGGCGCCGGGCGGAGCATACGAAAAAACGTTGATTTTCAGGGCAAGATCCGGAGGGAGCGCCATGCACTTAATTGCTGCCTCGATCAAGGGATGTTTGTCGTAAACGATATTTTCGGGGTTCAAAGTGTAGGAGGTGCCATAATTTTCGGTGGAAATAATCAGCTGGCCATCCGACTCGCCGGGCGTCATGGGATGGAGCTGGACTTCGACATAAGGATAGATGGCGATATTGAAGACCGCGCCGTGATGGGAAAAATGCGTGTCGGTCCAGCCACCAACATCGCAGATGCGTGTCGGCGCCACGGCATTGATGACAAATGGATGCATACAAATGTAATTCTATGAAAGATGCGTTTAAAAGCAAGATGATAATGGCGATCGAATCCATTTGATCTGGGCCAATGCCACGATCAGCAGTGTATAAAGGAGTGAAATAAGAAAGAATCGTTTCAGTGAGATTCTTGGTTCGGATTGGCGGCGCAGTTTTTGGGCGCTGACGTGCATGCTCAGCAGGCCGATCAGGTTTGTAGCCCAATACATGCCGACAAAAAACGGCAAAAACAGCCTCTGGTTGAGCAGCGCCGCCAGATGCGCGATCAAATACGCGATAGGCAAGTTGACCACGGCGTCGTTCCACCAGCTGATTGGCGACAACATGAATCCAATGGTAAACAAGCTTCCCCATGCCAGATGCCGCATGTTTTCGTTGACAGGTGTCATTTGTTGGTCTCGCTTGCAGGGGTAATATGCCGAACACCTGCCCGGTGCAGACCGGGTATTCATGTGGGCGTGCACGGCTTAAGAAATAACGGCGGCGGCCAGCTTGATGCCAAGCGCTTTCAGGTCTGCAATTTCTTTCCCGTCGGGGTGGCCTTTTACAAGCACGGCATTGGCGGCTTTCTTGAGCTTGAACGACAGGGCCACTGCTTCAATGCTCTGAATGGCTTTGCCGCCGCCGCCGTGGGTTAGAAAGGCGACGTAAGGTTTTTCGGCGACCTGGTTCTGTGTCGGATAAAAGGAGCGATCAAGGAAATCCTTGAGTCCGCCACCCATGTAACTGAGGGCGTCGTAGGACCCCAGGGCCACCGCCTGGCAATTCAACAGGTCCGCCGGCTGGGCTTCGAATCCGTTTTTGACCAGCACGGTGGCCCCGGTGGATTGGGCGCCTGCCGCCACTGCCTCGGCCGCCGTTTTTGTGTTGCCCGACAGACTGCAATAAACCACCAGTATTTTTGCCATGCGGTTGTTCCTTTCGTAAAGATGCGGGTGTATGCCGTAATACTATCAACT
>CAYYBV010000128.1:0-5786 GCA_964469675.1 uncultured Verrucomicrobiota bacterium | reverse complement strand
CCTGCTGGCTTGGCTTGGACGTCTGCGCCTAGGGTGGGTGGCCGGTGGGTTGCTGTTTTTTGGCGTTGTATGCCTTGGCCTGGGAGCGGTGCTTGGCCGCCGGCGCAATCACGTGGCTTCAAAGGCCTTTTTCTCGCGGAGCATTCTGGTGCTGGTGATGGCCGCCACCGGGTTGTGCGGCATGGCTTTGGAGTTGATCCTGATTTTCACCTTTCAGGCACTGCTGGGGTATGTGTATTCCAAAGTCGGCTTGATCGTGGCCATGTTTATGCTGGGACTGGTGTTGGGTGCGATGGGGTGCGTCCCGACTCTCAAGAGGTCGGGACAGTGGCGCGCCATGATCGGGGTGGAAATTATTTTGATCGCGGAGGCCGCCTGCATTCCATGGTTGCTGGCCGCGCTCTCCTCCGGAGCGATGAATTGGATTCCGTGGGGTTGGGTGGAGGCGCTTATATATGGATTGATTGTTTTGAGCGGCGCCCTGGTCGGCGCTCAGTTTGCATTGGTCAATGAGTTGCTGAAAAAATCCGCACCGGCGACATCCAGCCGCGACACCGCCGGTTCGGTTCAAGGCATTACCGCGGCGCTTACCAATGCGGCGGACCTTGCGGGGGCCGCATTGGGTGGATTGGTTGTCGGCGTCTTGCTCCTGCCCTTTTTTGGGATCGTGGTTAGCTGTTTTTTGCTTGCAATCCTTAAGGTGGCAAGCCTGCTATGCCTGTTGGCCGTCTGGGGCACGGTTTGCTCGCATAGATAAGCCAGGGCAGGGCTCGGCTGCATCATGCTGTCAGGTAAACGCCGCGGGGGGGTAGGTGTAGCCCTGCTGGATACGCTGGGCTGCCGGTTTAGCAGGGCAAATTCACGCATTACTCGTGAGTGCGGGCATGGGTGGTATGAATGGCGCAAATGGAATTGCTTTGCCCGAGCCTGTGCGGAAATTTGTGGCGGATTTTTTTTATGAAAAATATCCAAATATGCGTTGACTTGTAATGGCTTAAAATTGTATAAAACTCGCTCATTGCCTGAAGCCGTTTTTTAATTAAAAGATGATATTGATATGACCGACAAACTTGCCGATCAACCAGCCGCGGAGCAGGTGCATCGCGATATAGTAATTCGCGCTCTTGACGTCAAGCGCTACTATGGTAGTGGCGAGACCGTGACCAAAGCCCTGGATGGCATCTCGCTGGATGTCTACCGGGGCGAATATCTTTCCATCATGGGTCCTTCCGGTTCCGGCAAGTCAACCCTTTTCAACATGATCGGCGGCATTGATTCGCCGACTGAAGGCATGGTTTTCATTGATGAAATTGATGTGGCGCAATTGGATTCATTCGAGCTGGCCTGGATCCGCTGCCACAAAATCGGCTATATTTTCCAGTCCTATAACATTCTGCCGGTTCTGACGGCCCTGGAAAACATTACGTTGCCGATGCTTTTTGCGGGATTGAGCGCCGACGATGCCCGTAAAAAAGGCGTTGCCATTTTGAAAAAAGTTGGTCTGGGCGACCGGATTTTTCACCGGCCGTATGAACTTTCCGGCGGTCAGCAGCAGCGCGTGGCGGTGGCCCGCGCGCTCGCGAATGATCCGGTCATTATCCTGGCCGATGAGCCTACCGCCAACTTGGATGTCAATACCGGCCGGGAAATGATCGAGTTGCTCGTAAATCTGAAAAAAACCGAGGGCATTACGATAATTTCCGCCACGCATGACATGAAAATGTTGGATGTATCCGACCGTATCTTGTGGATTCGTGACGGGCAGATAGACCGGCTCGAGGAGCGCAAGAATTTGAATATTCAAATCGGTGCGATTGACGCGCAAAAAGTGTAAATTCGTTTTCAGCCTGCAGGCGTTAATGGCGGGAAATTAAAATGGCGCTGTTTAAATTCATGAACCGGCCGCCTCCGGCGCAAATTGACCGGCGCCAGTCGTTGGCGGGCATCCCGGTTTTAAACGAGCAGGTTTCCTGTGAAAACGATCAAAACGGTCGGCTGGTGGTCAATATCAAGTTGAAGCGCGGCAAAGGCGTGATTGCCCGTTTCCAGCCGCCGGTGCTGGAACGCAATCTTAAACTTGATGAAATTGGCGGGTTTGTCTTTAAGCTGATTGACAGCCAGCGCAGCACGCTTGAAATTATTGAGCTTTTTCTGGCCAAATACCGGGTGAATCGGCGTGAGGCGACCTTGTCAATTGTTGATTTTCTGAAGTCGCTTGTTAAAAAAGGAGCCGTGTCCATCGTGATCCGGTGATCGGTGCATGTATAATAAAATAACGGCATTATTAATCCTGCTTGGCGCGACGCCAGCCTTTGGCGCGGGGCAGCCCTGGTCTGGCCCGGTCGAAACCGGCGCCCTGGTCCAGGAGCTGCAGTCGTTTTTTAAGGGAGCCGAAGTGCGCTATCCCGGATCGCCCGGGAACTTGGCGATGGAGGAAAAGGTCAACCAGCTCTTTGCCGGCGCCGGGTTGCCGCATGGCGCCATCAAGTTCACGACGGCCTGTTTTGTGCCTGGTGAAACCGCGCTGACCTTTTCCAATCAGGCACCCATACGGATCTACGCCATGCATCCGACCATGTTCCGCCCCGGCAATTTTAAGGAAAAAAAGTTTGAGGCGCCCCTGGTGTATGTGGGACGCGGATCCAATGATGATCTGGAGCAAGTCAAAGGGATTCCCCTGGCGGGGGCCCTGGCCCTGATGGAGTTTGATTGTGGGACTGATTGGATGCGTCTTTTGCGCTTTGGCGTGAAGGGGTTCATTTTTATCGAGCCGGAAACTTACGAGCGTAACGATGCGCTGGGCAAGGTCTTCGGTACCGAGGTCGCGGTCCCCCGCTTCATGGTGCCCCGTGGCGAGGGGGTGCGGTTGAAGGCGCACAGCAAGCGGGGCGCCAGCGTGCATGTCACCGCCGAACCATCGCGCTGGGTCAACAAGGAGTTGCGTGATTTATGGGTGCTCGTTCCCGGAGCCGATCCCGATCTCAACCGGGAAGTAGCCGTGCTGGTCGCGCCGCTGGACAGCAATTGTATCGTTCCTGAAATGGCCTTTGGTGGTCAAGCCGGCGCTAACCTCTTCTGCCTGCAGAAACTGCTCGAGGATTTCAAGCGTCAGCCGCCGGCGCGTTCCGTCTTGCTGGCGGCGGTTAACGCGCGGGTGCTTGCGGACCAGGGTAATAAAATGCTGGCCTGGCACATGCTCGCCGATATGTCCGAGGTGGAAAAGCTGCGCGATTCGCTCACGGACGATCTGCGCGCCCAGCGGGTATTGCTGGATCATTATCGCAAGCTCAAGCTGGAGAAATACGATAAAAGCGAAGATGACTTGCTGGTTTCCTGGCGTTCGCTGGTGGATGATTCCACCGGCAAAAATATTACGATTAAAAAACCGGTGGTTGCCTTGGCCAAGCGCAATGTTAATCGTCTCAAGCACGAGTTGCTCCTCTTGTATCAGCAGGATTTGCCCAAGCCGGAGATTAAGGCGCGCCAGCAGGAGCTCTTGGCCCGCAAGGAAATGTGTGTCAAGGTATTGACGCTTTTTAATAAAGTAGGCATTCGTACAAGGTTAAGCGACCTGTCTGCGGAAGAGTGTGAGATTCTCAAGGGCTATGTTCAGGAAGTTGTCCGGTTTAATTCCATCTGTGCCGAAATCAATGAGCGCGATTTAATTTTGAGCCGTCAAAACGACGCCGTGCGCGAAGCGCTCAAAGGTAACCGGGTGGCCTTTTTAATTTATCTGGCGATGGATTGGTCCTCACCGCAGATCGGCTTTTACTCCGGGGCGACCTGGTCCAAACCATGGGGAGACAACACGTGGTCCCTTGCCGAAGAACTTGAAGAAGTGTGCGCCGGCCGGGCGAACCTGCTGGTTGATACCTTGACCTTGCGATCCGGATATAAAGAAAGTTATTACTTCAACAGTGGGATCGGTGGGCAGGCCAAATTTTTCCAGGGCGCCGGTAAAACGCCGGCCTTTGAGCTTGCAAATGTTTTTACAGCCCATGGCCATGCTTTTCTGCCGAGCGACACGCTGGCCGAACTTGATAATGATAATGTTGCCGGCACAACTGCTTTTTTGCGGTGCTATTTACGGGAACTTTTAGGCGCGCGCAAAATTACGGATTCATCCGAGCTGGATACCAGCAAAATCGGCTTGCTCAACCGACCCATGTCATCGATTCAGGTTAAAACATTCAAGTTTGACGAATATTCGGCCAGCGTGATTCCGGAGTTGCCGGTCCCGGATACGGCGGTGGTCATTGATAAAATTGCTTCGGAAACAGCTTTTTATAAGAAACACCTGCAGGAAGGTAATATTATCGGTGAAAATTGCGCCAGCACGATCCAGTTGACCGATCAGCGCGCGGCGACCATAGTTTATGGCTTGAGCCTTTCCAAAAAATTGACGGAACGTCCGTTTGCGGTGTCGGCTTTTCATTGTGACCGTGATTTTACCGTGGTTGATCATGTGATTGATTGCGGCGACGCGCAAAATAAGATGAGTAGCGACAACCTTAACAAGGATTTAATCCTGGCGCTGTTTGAATGCCGTGAGCTTCCACTTTTTCCGTTGGCCGATTCCTCGCTTATTTCCAGCACGCACATTTTCAACGAGTTCATGATTCCGCTGACGGCCAAGGGGAATACGTCGCCGCGCAAGTACGGCTTGACGGGGATTCGGTCGGTGCTCTCCAGAAAATTGGTCAAGGTCACGGCTGGTGCGCCGGCCGCTTTTTATGCCGGTAAGGGTGAAAAAATAAAGTTTATCACCGCTAAAAAAAGGTTGGCGCTCAATGCGACGGCAAAGGAATTCGAAGGCCGCGGTTATGACTCGGCCGTAGAGTTTGGGCCGGACGTTTTCCGCGACGCCGTGCTGGATATGTCGGTTTTGAATCGTGCGCGCATCAAAGTGCTGCGCGATGTGGCCAACGAACTCGTGCATGAGTTTGCGGCCCGCGGTGATCGCTGTATCGGGGAAATGAAATCAGCCCTGGCGGCGCACGATTATACGCAATATCTGCGCAAGTTATACGAAGGCCTCGGGGCCCAGGTCAAGTCCTACGAGCAGGCCAAAGAGACCGGCGACGATATGCTGAAGGCGATTGTAATTTACATGGCCTTGCTTTTGCCTTTTTGTTTTTTTATCGAAAAATTATTTTTTAATTTCGTGAAAATCGAGCACGAAATGGGCATATTTGCGGCGCTCTTTGTGGCAACTTTTTTTATCTTTAGGTTGATTCATCCGGCGTTCCGGCTGGCGCAGGCGCCGGAGGCGATCTTTATTGCCTTCATCATGGGCGCGCTGGGTCTTTTCGTCATCAGCATTCTGCGCAGCCGTTTTGAGGGCGAAATGCAGCTGCTTTTCCGCAGTTATATGCGCGGCGCCATGGATGAGGCCGCTTATTCTACCGTGACCCAGAAGGCGATGCTGATCGGCGTTAATAACATGAAGCGCCGGCGTGTCCGTACGCTGCTGACGACCGCGACGATTGTCCTGGTTGCCTTTGCCATGCTGTCGTTTACCAGTATTTCTAAAAAAGTCAATCCGACCATTATTCATAAAAGCAGCACGCCGCCCTATACCGGTATCATGTTTTCGTGGCCGGGTAAGGCGCAGATGGATGAAGCCAGTTTTGAGGTTATGCGCGATTTGTTCGGTCCTTATGGGCAGATTGCCGAACGCCGCTGGAAAGTAATGAGCACCAGCGCCAAGGAGCGTGTGCCTTTCTATGCCTGCCTCAATAACGGCCGGGAAACTTCCGTTGATGCGGTTCTCGGGCTTACCACGG
>CAYYBV010000127.1:0-5792 GCA_964469675.1 uncultured Verrucomicrobiota bacterium | reverse complement strand
TGCAATTATCTTCAAAACATTTTATCAGCAATACCTGTGTCTGATAATACTCCCGATACCAATCCACAAATTTTTGATGCCTGCTTAAAATGTAGCGCTCGGCTGGAACCCCGCACCCCGGATCAGGTTCGTAACGATCTTGTTTTTTTGAGATGGGGCAAGATCAGGCATTCTGCTGTGTCTTCCGTCTCTGTCAATTCGGGATAACCTCATTCATCAAAATTGATGCGTTCCTTTTCCACCACCAGCGGGCGGTTCTGGACGTAGGTAAATGTCGCACCGACATACTCGCCCACCACGCCCAGGAAAAACAACTGGACTGAGCCAAGGAAAAAAATGCCGATCATCATCGGGGCCATGCCCGCGGTGAATGTGTTCCAGAACAACAGCTTGGCAACCAGGTAGCCCAAGCCGACCAGCAGGGAACAGCCCGCGGCAAAAAAACCCAGCAGGGTGGCCAGGCGCAGGGGAATCTTGGTGTAACTGGTAAAACCCAGCATGGCCATGTCAAACAGGGTGATAAAATTATTCTTGGTCTGGCCATGCCGGCGCACAGGCTGAGTATATTCTATCCTGGCAATATTGAACCCGATATCTGAAACCAGCCCGCGAAAATAGGGATAGGGCTCACGCAAACTGCGCAGGACATCCATCATCTTGCGGTCATAAAGCCCAAAACCGGTGAACTGTTCCAGCATTTCCACAGAAGCCAGGCGCCTGATCATTTTGTAATACAAGCCGCGCAGACGATACATCCACCAGCTCTCGCGGCTGCGGGTTTTGACACCCACAACCACCTTGAATCCTTCCTCCCACTTGCGGACAAAATCCACGATCAGCTCGGGCGGATCTTGAAGATCCGCCACCAGGCAGATGACCGCGTCGCCATGCGCCTGGAGCAGGGCGTGATACGGCGACCGGATGTGTCCAAAATTACGGACATTGACAATGATTTTGACGCGGCGATCTTCCGAGGCAAATTCTTTAAGGATAGCCACCGTCCGGTCTGCCGAGCAGTTATCAATAAAAATATGCTCGTAGGCATAATTCGGCAGGCCGGCCATTACTTGCCGGACACGCTGAATGAGCTCGGCGACATTTTCTTGCTCGTTGTAACACGCGGTGACGATGCTGATGGTTTTCATTTAATCATCTCGTTTTATTAGCATCCCACAGGATGCTCTGACCGTAGACTGTAGTAAAACAAAGAATATTTACATCCATTGCAAAAATCACAGTTCCGGTTTTTCCCTTATGTGTTTATGCTGTTCCGACCCACAGTCCACAGACTACAATCCATGGCCGCCCTATGGGACGCCAGTAAAACACCATCAAGGCATGTTCATCCGAAAAATCTATTTGCCGATATCCGGTAGACTGAACGTTTCTGAAGCATGGCTATATCTGTTTGATGGCAAACCTGCACAAGCGGGATATTGCCGAGGATGGCCATGGTATACAAATGATGATGCCCCACCGAATCATCACTGATCTTTGCTTCAACCATTAACCACGGCGCACCGTTCTTGACAATCAGAAAATCAGTTTCCTGTTTTTCTTTGTTCCGGATATAAAACAACTTGTAATCGTCGCCGCTCGCGTCGCCCCACAACAGCAATCGTGTTCTCAACTCGCAAGCCACGTAGTTTTCAAAACGAGCCCCGACATTGCCAATTCTGGTCCAGTCATACAAATAATATTTACCGGCTTTCAATAATGACCGTTTGATGTTGCGCGTGTAAGGGCGAATGGAGAATGCAAGATAAAAATCCTCCAGTCGCCTTAAATAGTTTTTTACGGTAACCGGACTGATCTGGAGATGAGCGGCCAATGAAGCCACCGAGAGGGGGCTACCGGTCATTTCAGGAAGCAATTGATACAAGTCATAGATATATTCCCGATCAACAATTCGCGTCAGCGCCCCGATATCCTCGCGAATGACCGTTTCGGCATAATCACGAGCCCATTTGGCATGAAACGCGTGCGACTGATGCAGCAACGGCTCCGGAAAGCCGCCGTACTCCAACAGTTGCAAAAGCGTGTCCTGGTCACCATGCGCCGGCTTGTCCTGTAAACAGTTTTCGATAAACTGCTCGGCTGAAGACGGAATGCCGGGCATAGCATCCCCCTGCCCTTTAATTTCCCGTAATATTAAAGGCATCAAATGGAAGGTAAAATAGCGACCGGCAAGACTGTCCCCCGCTCGCTTGGCAATGTTCAGCTTGGCTGAACCGGTAATAATAAACCGGTATTTATCAAACGTTTCGTCAAAAATGGCCTTCAGGATATTTTTCCATTTCGGCATTTTATGAATTTCATCAAAACAAACCCAGAGTGGTTTGTCAGTCGGAAGAGCATCGGCCGTGAAAAAAAGCTCGTTTTGTTTGTATAGCTGGCGAACCTTGCGCAGATCCCATAGATAATACAATTTATCGGAATTTTCAGCTTTAAGCTTCTGGCGGGCCAGCGTGGTTTTGCCCGACTGGCGCGGGCCGGTAATAAACCGCATCTGTCGCCCCCACTGATCCGAAAAAACCGTTGCAGATATGGCGCGATTTATCATTTCGACTATTATATATATAAGTATAATACGGTCAAGCTATTTATTGTATTTATTCCGAAAAGACAATCATCGGCACACCACAGGTTCGGTCCGTCGTCCGCGAGCCTGTTTATGCTGTTCCGACCCACAGTCCACAGACTACAATCCATGGCCGCCCTATGGGACGCCAGTGATCTCATTGTATTGTCACAGGCTTTAATCGCCCAGCCGATCCGGACTATGCCGGACCTTCATTAAGTGGGGGAACGATCATTTCCCGCCCAAACTCTTCGCGATCCAGGAATGGGTACATGTCTTCAAGCGGACGAGACACCACGGCATCATTTATATTTCATTTTAATTGGCCTAATGCGGCGCCAATAATATTTTCAACCGAAAGACCATGCGCGGTTCTTAATTCCGCTTGACTGCCCACGGCGGCGAACAATTCAGGTTGAAGTCGAACAGCAGCTAAATCACACCGTAGTTTGGCCCCGGCTAGGACTTCAGCCACGGCGCTCCCCAGACCACCGGCCCCGTGTTCTTCTACGGTAATGATTCGGCGGGTACGCTTGGCCGCCTGTGCAATAGCCCCGGCATCCAGAGGCTGAAGCGTCGGCAGGCTGAGCACCGCCGCCGAAACATTCTGTTCAGCGAGTCGTTCGGCAGCGCGAACAACCATATCCAGCACGCCACCAGTGCTGACGAGCGTTACGTCCTGTCCCGCACGTATATTTATACTTCTGCCTATTTGAAAATTGAAGGCTGTCTTGTGGACACACGGTTCGCCCCCTTTACCCAGGCGCAGGTAACCAGGACCGGATTGGGCGACCAGCGCTTGAGTCGCCAATCTTGCTTCCATAGGATCCCCGGGCGCCACCACGACCATGTTTGGCATTGCCCGCATCACGGCCAAGTCTTCAACCGCATGATGCGAATACCCAGCCGTCCCATAAGCTAATCCACCGCCAACCGCCACAATTTTTACATTTAACCCATGATAACAGACATCGTTGCGAATCTGCTCCAAACACCGCATCACAGGAAAATTAGCGATTGAGTATGTAAAAACAATTTTGCCTTCCATCGCTAAACCGGCGGCCACGCCGGTCATGTTCTGTTCTGCTACGCCCATATTGACATAGCGTCCCGGAAAGCGCGTGGCAAAGCGTTCGAGGACCGAGTACCCCAAGTCGCCCGTGAGCAGCCAGATGCGTTCATCCTTTTCCGCCATTTCGCACAGTGCCTCGATGAACGCCGTTCTCATAACGTGTGCTCCAATTCATTCAAGGCCTGGGCCAACTGTTCGGTGTCGGGGGATTTGTAATGCCAAGCCAGACGGTTTTCCATAAAACTTACGCCTTTGCCCTTGATCGTATGCGCAATCATGACACTGGGCTTGCCTGATTCAAAAGGCACGGATTTCAGGGTGCGCTCTATTTGAGAATAATCATGCCCGTCAACTTCACGCACAGCCCATCGAAATGCGCGCCACTTATCGGCCAGCGGATCGAGATCCACCACTTCTTTTACCGCGCCAAAACTTTGAATCTTATTGTAATCCACAATCGCAACCAGGTTGTCAAGATGATGCTGGGGCGCAAAGAGAATCGCCTCCCAGTTAGAACCTTCATCAAATTCGCCATCGCTCAACAGTACAAATACCCGGTGAGATTTTGCCGCGCGCTTGCCCGCCAATGCCATTCCACAACCAACCGGTAATCCATGCCCAAGGGAACCTGTTGACATTTCAATTCCCGGCACACCATGGCTGGTCACATGTCCGCTTAATTTTGCTCCTTGCTGGCAATAAGTGTCCAGTTGTTCAAGCGGGAAAAAACCGCGTTCAGCCAAGGCGGCATAAAGTATAGCGGCGGCGTGACCCTTACTCAAAATAAAGCGATCACGTTCCGGCCAGGCGGGAAGGCTGGGATTGATTCTTAAGATTTGACTGTAAAGGACGGCCAGAATATCCGCGATGCTCAGGCATGAGCCGATGTGCGATGCCTTTGTCTTATGCACCATGCGAAGGGCATGCGCGCGTATGACACGCGCCAGCTCCCCGGCCGTTTTTAAATTTACTGGTGTCATATATTTATTGTATTCCTGGTGGATTGCGCATACCAATGAATCGTTTTTTGGACGGCAGTTTTCAAGTTTATCACCGGTTTTAATCCCAGCTCCTTTGATATCCGTTTGATCGAAGGCACATAGCGCTCCGGAGTCTTTCCCGGCACCAGTTTGCCGATTATATGTACGGACACCTGCGGATTAAATACACGTTCCACCAAGTGCGCTACTTCGGAAATCGTAAAGGCTTTTCCTGAGCCTACATTATAAGCTCGTTGCGTTTGACCACGAAATAGAATCGTCCACAGCCAAATCGCCAAATCGGCCGCATAAAGGTATGAACGATATGGTGTGCCGTCTCCATTGACCTGGATGGGCCCGCCATGCAGGGCGTCCCGGATAAAATTACCGATGGCAAAGTGCGTGTCCAGCGGTAAATACGGCCCCACGAACGCAAAACACCGGGCAATCTTGGGTTCAAGTCCATGCTGTTTAGCATAGAGACAGCATAACATCTCGGCGGCGCGCTTGCCTTCCCCATACGCCGACTTGGGATCCGCCGGATCGGGAGCGCCGTTATAGTCTTCCGGGATATGCTTTATTTCCGGCGGCTGGCGGCCATACACCGCGCCGGAGCTGGTCAATAAAACTTTTTTGGCCCCGGCATTGACGGCAAAATCCAGCGTCCGCCGGGTGCCCTCGACAATGGTATCAAACATCAGCATGGAATTCTCGGCATTTAATTTTGCGTTTGCCTCGGTGGCCGCATGAATCACATGGCTGAACGGTCCTCCGGGAAATACAAAGTTGCGAACATCGCCGGCATGGAAACTGATAGCCGGGTGATTTGCCAAGTGCGGCGCTTTGCGCGCAAATGTCTCGCGATTGCGGGTCAGCACCACCGCTTTGGCATTCAAACCAAATTTATCATTGGCCCAAGCCAAGCTTTCCAACAGCCAGCAGCCAAAAAAACCGGTTCCACCGGTGATGAAAAGACGTTGGCCACGGAGCTCATCCCATAGTCCCCGGGTATGTTCGAGGATATGATCAAGATCGGCTTTGAGTGGATTGCTCATGGGTTTCGCGGGTTAATCTTTATCCAACCGAATCCCGGATGGTTTTTACTACCTCAATTTTGCACGAACATCAGCGTTATTGTCATATTTTGTCAATAAACACG
>CAYYBV010000126.1:2977-5898 GCA_964469675.1 uncultured Verrucomicrobiota bacterium | reverse complement strand
TGCGTTCCGTAGGAAACAATCAGGCCGGCCGCTCCGTGAGTCAGACCGTGATAGACGGCGGCGGAGTAGTTGGCCGCGCCAAAAATGGCCGCCGGCACCATGACTCCGACGGTGAACGGCAGTTGCTGTCCGCCATCTTCATAGGAGAAGGGCGCTGCAATCCATCCGCCCGAGCCGCATTCCCGCATAATGTCTCGGACTTTGGGATGGACTTTGACCTCGCCATTCACATATTCCGGCCCCTTGCGGTCCATTTCCTCGAAAAGGGGTTTGAAGAGATCCTTGCCCATTCTCATCGCCGTTTCCATGATCATGTCAAAAACTTCCCGGCTGTGATCGGCGTATCGGGGATATTTTAAAAGAGATTCCGTATCGTTTAGCTCATATAGCAAAAACTTCAAATTTCGGTCGCTGATAAATTTTTCGGCCATATATGTTTCCTCTTTCTTACGCGGCATGCCGCAACGTTGTTTCAAAGAGAATGCCGCCAGATGATTTAAACCTGGCGGCATTCGAAATCAGAAAATACTTTTTATACTGCGCTGAACCGAGCGCCTGTCTTAAGAAGACTAGACCATCAGGTTTTCGATCACCGTCGCAACACCCAGGCCGCCGCCGCAGCAAGAGCTGAAGCAACCGTACTTGCCGCCTTTCTTCTGTAGTTCGCGCATGGTGAAAATGCAGATACGCGAACCGGATGCGCCGTTGGGATGACCATAGGAAATGGCGCCGCCGTTCGGGTTCCATTTTTCCCAGTTAACCTTTTCACCGGTCTGTTTTTCGAGTTCCGCGGCCACCGCCAGGTTCTGAACGGCGAAGGCTTCATTGCACTCGATAACATCGAGCTGGCTCATCTTGATTCCTGCGCGTTTGAGCGCCATCGGGACCGCGTAAGCAGGAGCGATACCCATGATCTTGGGATCAACGCCGTAGTCGCCGCCGGAGAGCCACTTGGCCCAGGGCTTGAAGCCCAGCTGTTCGGCCTTTTCTTTGGTCATCATCAGCACAAAAGCCGCGCCGTCGTTGCGTCCGGAGGAATTCCCGGCGGTAACCGTTCCGTCTTTGATGAATGCGGGCGGCAGCTTGGCCAGGCCCTCCATCGTGGTTTCCGCACGAGGGAATTCATCCACCTTGAACTCCAGCGGAGGGTTTTTCTTTCCCTGGGGAACAGTGACTGGCACGATATCCTGGGCGCAGAAGCCGGAACCGATGGCTTGCTTGGTGCGCTGCTGGCTGCGGAAGGAGAATTCATCCTGAGCTTCGCGCGAAATATTGTACATCTTCTGGAGGGCCTCCGCCGTCAGTCCCATGTTCATGGTCGCCGGATCTCTGGTCGGCGATAAAGCATAAGCAATCGGCATCGGGGGAATCATACGGTAAGGTTCCGTAGTCATCGGGAAACGGCACGGAGCGTTACTGTAAGATTCATAACCGCCGGCGATCATGATGTCCGCCTGGCCGGCGAGGATTTTCCAAGCAGCGTGATTGATAGAATCAATCGCCGAACCGCACTGCATTTCAACGTAAGAGGCCGACGTGCTCATAGGAAGACCGGAAGCCAAAACAGGATAGCGAGCCCCGTTTATGGCGATGCAGGGTCCGATAGCCGAGCCCATGAAAACACCGTCAACGACTCCGCCTTTTTCCAGAACCTTCGATCTTTCGACAAGACCTTTGATCGTCATACCGGCCAGATCTTCGCCCAGGATCGTACGCAGGGTTTTCCCCAACGTGCCAAACGCCGTTCTCATACCATCTACGAATACTACTTCTCTGCTCATAATCCCTCCTGTATATTTTTTTGTTTTTTTAACGATGAAATCGTTTTTCAGATATTGCTCAAGATCTGCGCCACCCAACGGCGCCTCTTTATCCGGGGCGTTATCATACATGAAACATGACGTCAAGAAATATACAACGCCCGTTGTAAAAAGCGCGGCGGAAAAACAAGGGTGGCAAGATTCCACCTTTGTTTGAAAACCGGTTTTTCATAGCCTGTGACAAAAACCGTCCTTCAAGCCGGAATAAAGAAACATTTGTTTTAATTGGCCTTTTTTGCAGACCCGGCATTTTTGGACATGAAATAGGTATGCTCCTCAAGGGAGATAAATCCGTTTCGGTTTTTGTCAATTTCTTTGAATCGCCTGGACATGGCCGCCGTAAATTCATCCCTGGTAATCAGGCCGTCGTGGTTCGAATCCACATCGAAAAAATTTGCCGACCAGAAAACAACACATTCATCGTCGCCGATTTTACCATCCTTATTGGCATCCAGTTTTTTCTTTGATTTTGCTTTGATCTTGGCGGGAACCCCGACTTTCGGCCCGCACCAGAAGGCCAAATATTCCTTGGCCACCAGCGAACCGTTCTGATCTTCATCCATATTGCCGAAAAACTCTTTAGTTGCCGCCTCAAACTCGGCCGCCGTCAGTTTGCCGTCCTTGTCGGCATCGATTTCCTTAAATCGTCCCTGCCAGAAGGCCGCGTGCTCTGTCAGGCTGACAACCGTGTCGCCGTTGGCATCCGTCATGGAATAGACCGTTCGGGCCGTCACGGGTTTCTGGGGTTGAGCCGTCGCCGCACCGGAAACCGTCAACAGAATCATTAATAAAATTAAAACCATCCATCCTTTTTTCATAAAAAGCCTCCTGAATGAAATAATGAAACAGCGTGTTAAGATTTTAACGCTCCGGAAGGATTATCGCCGTGGATCAATTCCTCAATCAGCGCGTTAACCTTTTCCGCCTGTTCATGCTGAATCCAATGGCTGACACCGGGCATTTTGATCAGTCTGCCCTGTTTGCAGAAGGGCATGCTCTCGTCGGCCAGCTGGGTAAGCATTGCAACATCATCTTCGCCCCACATTAAAATCATGGGCATCGTCACGTCGAAGCTCTTCAGCGGTTCCTGCTTTGTTTGAA
>CAYYBV010000126.1:0-2958 GCA_964469675.1 uncultured Verrucomicrobiota bacterium | reverse complement strand
CCAGTTGACCATCGCGGAGAATGCACCAGGTTGACTGAAAGCTTTGCGGTACTCTTCGAGTTCGTGTGAAGTAAAGGCGCCGGGATTAGCGGACGTGGTGATCAGCTGTATGACCCATTCATAATTTTGGGAGGATGCCAGATGCTCCACCGCACCGGGGATCTGAAAATAAAAGATATACCAGCTTTTTTTCATCTGCTCTGTGTCGGTAAAAACATGCTTGGCCATGACCTTGGGATGCGGCACATTGAGAATGACGAGCTTCTTGATGCGCTCGGGATATTTCAATGCGACCCACCAGGAAACGGACGCACCCCAGTCGTGGCCAACCAAAAAGACTTGTTCGCGGCCGTAAGCGTCAATGAGACCGATAATGTCTTTAGCCAGTTCATCAATTTTGTAAGCGGCAACGCCTTCGGGTTTGTCGCTTAAATTGTAGCCGCGCTGATCGGGTGCAACAACCAGATAGCCCTTTTGGGCAAAATAGCCGATCTGTTTGCGCCAGGCATACCAGAACTCGGGAAAACCATGGAGGAACAAAATCATCGGGCCGTCGGCCGGGCCTGACTCCATCACATGCAACTTGATTCCGTTGGTTTCAATGTAACGCTCACGTAAGTCCATTCAGGATACCTCCTTGTAAAGATTGCCACGCCAGCTAAGAGCTGTCTCGCAATGACAAGCTATAATTTGCCTATGACACACAAGTTATTGCCTTTTGCATTTAAGATGATACCAAGGCGGCGAGGAGGAGGCACCGCAGGCGTATTTAAGATACGTCGAGGATGCCGACTGACGCTGCCAACACAGGTAGCACTTAAATGCGGAAGGCAATCAGATTTCCCAGGCCGCCTTGGCCCCATCCGTCGTTGCCTCAATAATTCTTCGGGGGGCAACGGCATCACCCACGACAAAATGGCGGATGCCTTTTTTCGCGAGCATATCTTTCAGTTCGGTTCTGGGCGTCACACCAATAGCGACGATCACCTGGGCCACCGGTTCCAGTCTTTTTTCCTCGCCTTTGACTTCGACGACGACCGCCTTTTCTTCTATTTTCTTGACCATGGTTCCAAACATCAGTTTGATGCCCTCCGCCATCAGACGACGGTACAACATCTGGCCGTGCGCTGCCTGCGGCAGCACGGGCGGTTTGGTCAGCATTTCGACCACCGTAATGTTTTTGATGCCTTTCTCCCGCAGGAAGTCCGCCGTTTCCAGTCCGACCAGCCCGCCACCGATCACAACAACCGGCTCCTGCGGTTTGATGGTTCCATCCAGAATCTGCCAGGCGTCGCAAACAACGGAGGCGTTGATGCCTTCCGCCGGACAGGCGGTTTTATCCGCGCCGATGGCCAGAACCACGGCATCGGGTTTGCCCTCATCGATCATGGCTTCGGTCACATTAACACCCAGTTTAATATCCACGCCCTGCTTCTGACACTTATGCGCGAGCGTCCGGACAAATCGATCGTAAACATCCTTATGCGGCGCCATTGCGGCGTAGCGCACATTGCCGCCGGTGCGGCTATCGCGCTCATAAAGCGTCACGCGATGCCCCAGCCTCGCGGCTTCCAGCGCGGTGGTCAATCCCGCGGGGCCGCCGCCGACCACCCAGACATTTTGTTTAACCTTTGCCGGGCCTTCGGGGCGGAGCAATTCCTGTCCGGTCTGCGGATTGATGGCGCAGCGAATGGGCTGCATTTCCAGTGCCAGACGCTCAATGCAACCCTGGTTACAGGCCAGACACTCCAGCGTTTCTTCGGGATGACCGGCCTGCGCGTTTTTCAGAAAATCGGGGTCGGCCAGATGCTGGCGCGCCACGGCAACCATGTCCGCGTCGCCTCTTGCAATAACCTCATCCATGAAAAACGGGTCGGTGTAACGCCCGACGGAAATGACCGGGACGGTGGCAATTTCCTTTATCCTGCGCGCCAGGTAGGATTTGAATCCCGGCCCGTATTCCACGGGCGCACTGGCATTGGGCGCGTCGATATTGACTTCCGGAGAACCATGCGTGCCGAAGGAAACATTAATGACATCCGCACCGGCTTTCACCAGATCGGGAATAATCGTCAGCATATCGTCCATTGTGTAACCGTTTTTGACGCATTCTTCACCGGAGACTCTGATGCCAACGGGGAAATCCGGCCCCACTTGCTTGCGGACTTCGGCAATGCATTCGATCATAAACCGCGAGCGGCATTTGAAGTCGCCGCCGTATTGATCGGTGCGCTGGTTGGAATGCGCGGACAAAAACTGCATCAGCAGATAGCCGTGGGCGCCGTGAAGTTCGACCATGTCGAATCCCGCGGCTTTCGCCCGTTTCGCACCAGCTCCGAAAGCGGTGATGATCATCTGAACTTCGTCTTGCGTCATTTCCCGCGGTGCTCCGAGGAAACCAAAGATAAAACTGGGAATCGCCGATGGTCCAATAGCCGTCTTCTTTTTGAGAAATGTATAATTTTCCCGGCCGCAGTGATGCAGCTGGAGGGCCGCCTTCGCGCCCTGGGCATGGATGGCATCAGCCATTTTCGTGAGGCCCGGAATGAACAGATCGTCCCAGACGCCCAGGGAACGGGGCGAGGCCAGGCCAGACGGGTGAATGCAGGTAATTTCCGTAATGATCAGGCCGACGCCGCTTTGCGCCCGGCGCTTGATATAGGCGAGGTTCGCGTCGCTGACCGTCGAGTCAAGATTGCCAAGCGACGTTCCCATCGGCGGCATGACCAGACGGTTGGGGATTTCAAGCGATCGTATTTTGATCGGGGATAATAAATGCTGAAGGGTTTTCATGGACGATCTCCTTTATAAAAGAGTCTGATGCAGGAAATGGAAAACGAGGCTTTGCCGTCGCCCCTTCACGGGTAACGGCAAAGCCCTGATATTGAGGACAACCTCAAAACGACGGATGTTCTTTTATAAATGCGTGCCCAGGAGCAGACCGCCGTCGATGATGAT